>WFQY01000532.1 GCA_015486815.1 Phycisphaerae bacterium
ACATTAAGTCTATATAAACGAATTGTTAATTTTCTGTTAAGATTGCACAATCTATTCATCCATCACTACGGCAGATGCTCGTTAATCGTTCTATTAGCAATATAATTGACCAACGAGTTTATTCCCGCTGCCAAACCGTCTGCAAAGGCACTCGGTAAAGGATTTGCACCGAATCTTTCAGCCAAATGTTGGCTGACAGCATTGTTTACTCCCTTCGTAGCTTCACCCGTCATCGCTTTAATCGCTGGCACGAATACTAACTCATCTAAGTTGGGCTCGCATCCGCTGCTTGCCAGCAATAACCCTATCCCGACACCTACCGTTACAATCGATTTCTTTACTTTTTTCATAATTTCTACCCTTTCATTAAAATAACCTATAACCTAAACAATGTTTCCGTAATAAAACACAACTAATCCGTTAGAAGTCTATTTGAACACGCATCTGGAAAATGTCCGCATCTCCGCCATCAGCCAAATCGGCGAAAACGTAATTCCACATAACCCTTGTATTCGGATTAAGATACCAGTTCACGCCAAGAGTGATATCTTGCAACCTTCCGCCGTTGACGCTCTTATCATCGAGATCGAGATAAGAGTAACGGGCAGCTATTTCCCATGCACCTTTTCCACCGCCAGGCTTGTTCGAATAATTGTGTATTGGCTTGACACGCCCGAACACACCTGTTTTCCTGTTATAGGGACGATGTTCCCCTGTTAGAAAATAACTGCCATAGATATAAAATCCCTGAAAACAGCAATCGCCACGATTGACACTGTCCACCATAGCTTGCACGTATTCACCCTGTAACGAGAAGGGACCATATACCCACGCAGCTTCGAGTCCTATCAAATCCAAACTCTTAGCTTCGAAACGTCCCGTATCGACAAATCGCGGCGCAAGATGCGATTCAGGTCTTTCTCGAAATCGTATTTCTTTATCGTCAGGCGTACGATGACTATATGCTACGCCTATGTGAAGTAATTTGTCTTCTGCCTGATACCATGGCAGAAAAGTAACTCTGCCGGTATATGCGTAATCTCCGTCGCCGGTATCCCTTCCGTGCGCATCGGTATGATTTTTGAAAACACCGACCGCCCACGTCATCCGCTTATTCAAAGCGTGATTGTAAATCATAAATCCCGTGCCGCGGCCCGGCGAAAACATATCGGATAAGCCTCTTTCCATAAACGTAATATATTTTGAACTGGTAATCTCTTCGAGACCGAAAGGTTCCACGAAATGACCGACCTTAACATTTCCTACGATAGGCACGTTTTTCATTCCTATCCACATATCTTTTAGATGGGTATCACCGTCAGCGAAATCGTATTGAGCCTTGAATGCTATATCATCGTAAATCTGACCTGCCACATATAATCTTGCTCTACGAAATTCCGTCCCGTCCTGTAGATCACCGACGATACCTTTCATATCGCTGTCAGCAAACCACGCCCAATCGTTCATTATTCTTCCGCCGATTTTCAGCTTGACCGTCTTATCAAGCGTCTCCAAATGTAATCCCGATTTCCAATATGCCCGAAACGTTTTCGGATTATTCCAACCGTTGGCGATCTCTTCGAGCTTGGCGAGTCTCTTTTCAATTTCATCTGCCAGCTGTCCCCTTGATATGCCAGCTGAACTTTCTTTTTGCTCAAGATAATTAAGCCTCTTTTCAAGCATTTGGATTTTACGTTCGAGTTTTGCAGTTATATCATTAGCATCCGAGTTGTCTTCAGCTCCTGCAATTGCGAACGGATTGCCTGCAAGCCAGCAAACTGAAATTACACCAAACAACACCTTTACTCCGACATTTCGTTTCATCTGTTTTGTCTCCTCAAAAATTTGACTGTTACGTATAAAAAACACAACCTAATCCGCCCGCTATGCTACAAAGGAATTGTTAACCTGATATGATGCTTTTGTTAAAACTTAATAAAGATCGCTGATGAATATTGCCGAGGTTGAAAATACGGAAACGCAGGGGGTGTGTCGTGTTTGCAAGTAGGATTTTCAGTGCGTTGGGTGATCCCCAGGGAGCGTATCGAAACGCTTGTATCAAGTTTGTTGTAGTGTCTGGCGGAAAATATTCTCGCATACAGTTCTTGTATTCTCTGATGAGTGGTATTATTATATTGCTGATAAAGGTCGAACAAATTAGGGAATCTTTTTGTTTAGGAGTTTTAAAAATGGCTAAAGCGTTGTTTGTAGTAATGGATGGGCTTGGTGATCGCGGAGCGGAAACGCCTTTGTCAAAGGCAAAGACGCCTAATTTGGATAAGATAACGCCTAATTGCTCTTTGGGGCTGTTATATACACTCGGGGCGGGGCAGATTCCGGGCTCGGATACGGCACACTTGGCTTTGTTCGGATATAATCCGCATAAATATTATCGAGGCAGAGGGCCTTTCGAGGCACTCGGTGCGGGAATGGAATTAAAGCATGGCGATGTCGCGTTCAGGGCGAATCTCTGCACAATCGATGACAATATGGTAATACTCGATCGCAGGGCAGGCAGAGCGGATTATGGGATGGATAAGATATATGCGACGCTTGACGGGATGAAGATCGATGATGTTACGGTGCATGTGCTGCATACGGTTGAGCATCGTGGAGCGATTGTATTTTCGGGACCTGGCTTGTCTGCGAGTGTTACCAATACCGATCCGCACGAAGCTAATCAGCCTGTTGCACAGGCGAAGGCGCTCGATAGCGGAGCGGAAAAGATGGCGAAGGTGATGAATGAATTTACGAAAAAAGCTTATGAGCTTTTGAAAGATCATCCTGTCAATAAGGAACGAATCGAAAAAGGGCTTAAGCCTGCAAATATGGCTGTTATTCGCGGAGCGGGAGTGTTCGAAAAAATCGACAGTTTAAAGGATAGATTCGGTCTCAAAGCTATCTGCATAGCTGGCGGAGCGCTATATAAGGGTGTAGCGAAGTATGTCGGAATGGACGTAATCAATGTGCCGGGTGCGACGGGAACGACGAAAACCGATTTGAATGCGAAAGCACAAGCGGTCATCAAAGCAGCTGACGATTACGACCTTGTGTTCGCACATATCAAAGGGACGGATTCGTGCGGACACGACGGTGATTTTGAAGGTAAGATGAAGATGATTGAGCGGGCGGACGCTGAGTTCTTCTCGCAGGTTATTGATAAGTTTGATGTTTTCGTTTTGACGGGCGACCACAGTACGCCAGTAGCAGCTAAGAGGCATACGTGCGATGCTGCACCGATACTGTTCCGTAATGAGACAGCTCGGCCTGACGGAGCGAAAAAATTTACCGAGCTGAATTGTGCGGGTGGCTCTTTGGGTCAGCTAACAGGAACGGAACTTATGCATTTTATTCTCGATTATCTGCATAAGGGACATATGTTCGGCGAATGAGAAACTCGTCTTGATTGCGATTATTGTATCGGAATAGTGTCGGATACTCTGTAGGTAGTATGATATGTTCCCTGCTCGTCTTTGGAAAATGTAAAGACAATGACCTTGTTGGCGGAGAAGTCATCGCCCTGATGAAGCACGGGACTATCGACGCTTTGACCTGCTCGCCAACTATTGACATCGCCAAAAGATGCCTGCGAAGAACCGATGGTTACAACGTCTTTATAATCGAAGGGTTTGCTTATAATATCGCCAGCATCTATTGTCGTTTTGCCGTTGAAGTCAGCTACGATATTATTCGCATCAGCAAAAAGGGCATCAGCGGACAGCTTATTCGGGCTTATATACAAATGCGGGTCAACAGGCAAAGATGCATTATTCACCAACACTATGATTATTTTCGCCTCTGTAGGATTCTGATTATCCCCGCCAGCATTACCATCGGAAGCAACGGGCGTATTACAGCCTGCCATTAACAATCCTAACGATATCGCCACACCAATAGAAATGCGTCTTAGCATATTTTTAACCTCCACATAAGGGCACTGACTACTGCAAGCTCTACTATATAACTCAAACTGACCGATTTTAAGTGCTGTTTTTGCATAACTCTTTATTTACCAATAATTATACACAAGTTGTCATTCCCGCGAAAGTCGAAGATGCCGTTGGTGCGGGAATCTATACTCTCACCGACCAAATGGATTCCGCATCTCCACTACGTTCCGTGCGGAATGACACGGTGGGAATAAATAAACCTACATCCAATCGGTCAGTTTGAGTATATAATTCATCGCTCGAAAATTCCAGCAAGAAATTGAATTCGATACAGATTTTTGCTTTATTGTTAGAGTTCTTCATATATTTCGATAGTGCGTACGAAATGATTAGCGAAGGTAAAGTGTTGCTCGATGCGTTTGCGTGCGGAAACAGCAAAATTACAAGCTAATTCGGGATGATTGATGAGGAATTCGATTTTCTGTGTCAGCTGATTGACATCATCAGAGTTGACAAGCAGACCATCTGTTTCGTCACGAATGAGTTCTTCCACACCGCCGACTTTGGTAGCAATAACAGGCGTACCGACAGCCATCGCTTCTAACAATACATTTGGAAAGACTTCCGTTTTGCTCGGCAGAACGAAAATATCAGCGGACGATAGAAGCTCATGGATTTTAGTACGTTCGAGAAAACCTGTAAATTCGATACAATGATTCAATCCCTTAACTTCGACCAGTCTTTTCAGATACTTTTCCTGCGGGCCTGCACCTGCTATTTTTAATCTGAGATTGAATCCCCTCTCGGAAAGCAACGCTATTGCTTCTATCAATAGCTTAACGTTTTTCTCCGCACTCAATCTGCCAAGATAAAGTAAATTGAACGGAGCGGTGAATTTTGCCTTATCAAATTCCGCAAACGGATACTCATTCAACTCTATGCCGTTATAGACAACCTCGATATTGTTGATTTTGAATTTTCGTTTCAATTCATCAGCGAGGAATTTTGCAGGTGCAATTACAAGATTAGCTCGACGTAGCGAAAATCTGTCAAACTGATAATAGATTTTTTCGCGCAGCGTCGTTGCATTATAGCCATGAACTGTCGCTATATATTTATAACCGAATTTTCTGCGTAAAATAGCAGCTAACAGATGCGTTTTGTAATCGTGCGAATGAACAATGTCGTATTGCTGGTCGCTAAGAATCGTCTGCATTGTGCGAAACGTTTTCAATGAAAGGGGATTTGTCTCTTCGATAACAAAAAGCCTAATGCCTGCGTTTTTTGCAAGTTGACTCAAATTTTTGATATTAGTGCTTTTCGGATTGACGATATAAAGAGCATCAGCCTGAATATTTTTTTGAGCAAAAGCTTTGCAAGAATTAAATATCGTTTTTTCAGGACCGCCACCTGTATGCGCTAATGTACGAAGATGCAATATTTTCATAAATTCATCACGCGATTATATAAAGA
>WFQY01000533.1 GCA_015486815.1 Phycisphaerae bacterium
ATCAATACTCATTCTATTTCGAATGTAGCTAATGGGGGGGAAAGTGGAACATTTGAAACAACAATTGGAACACATAGCAATCCTGAAACTTCAAGTAGTACAGGTTCAGATGAATCTAACGAGGGATCAAGTGAAAGCCATAGTATAAATTACATACTAATCCATAGGAATGGAGTTGATGTTATTGATAAAGTAAGTGGAAAAACAACTACTGCTTCAAATTCACAAAATCCATCAAAAAGTCCAAAATATGATAATCAACCCTTTTCGAGTGTAACTTTCGGAGAAGGGGATTCTTCATCATATAGTATCATTTCAAAGGATGTTCAAGATAAAGAAGTGGTAGTGCAAGTTGATGTAAACGGAGAATCTAAAGATTATACTTTTTCCATTTCTCCTGATTTGTTCAACGATCCTAAAAAACTCGACGAATTCGTAAAAAACGCAATTAAGAATAAACAAAACAATCAAGAAACTCTTAATTCAGATAGTAATCCAGCTGTTGCTCCTAAAAAACCAAAAACATTTTCAACATTTCTTGATTCAATTCAATCTTCAATGCAGTCATCAAAAGGGATTTATTTTGCATTAAGTTGGATCCCAAATTCTGAACAAAAAGCTAAGCGGGCTTTGTATAATTCTGAGGTTTATGATATTGCTGGAGTTCTTGCTGATCCAGTGAGCTCTTTTTGTGATAAAATTGTTCAACCACCAAAACCACAAAGTGTAATTCAAACGAAATTGAATCAAATGATTCCATCATTGCAATTACAAGCTTTAAGGTCTTCAAAGATTACTTATCCGGGATATTATCCTAAAATAGGTTCTATTCTTCATCCAGATGGCATTATTTTAAGTGAGAATAAAACAACAGATTTATATTTTTATAAAATTACCTTTAGTATATCTAATGTTGCCGCAAAATATGTTGGAGGAAAAAGCGATACAACCTATGAAATAAATTTAGTTGGCAAATCCAATAACAGTGTTGAATTTAACATTGACTTGAATCCTCAATCAAATGGCACAACAACTTTAGTAGTAGATGCTAAGCAGGATGTCTTGATTGCAGGGCAATCAGCTATAATGAAATACTGGCCTGTTTTATTGGATGAAGTATGCCTTAAAATAAAAGATCCAAATTATGTGTTAAAAACAGAATTTGTAAAGGACTCAGCATTTACCAAAGAAGGAGATTATTTTACTTTTTGCGTTCCTGTTATTTTAGGTACAGAAGCACAAACTGATGCACCAGTGGGTGCTCCACTTGGGACAACATTACAATGAAATTTATACTAATGTTCGTTATCTCACAAAGCATAGGATGGTTACTATTATGGATGTGGACCAGGCAAAGCAGGAAACGGTATCTCTGAGTCTGGAGATAAATACGGCTAAGGATATCTGTCATCTTGCCTGTGAGGCGGTAAAGCTGGAGAGTTTGGGCTTCGGACTTGTCGGCACCTCTGCCGGCAATAACAAATTAACTGCAAGCTTCAGAAAGCGGGAGTATTCAAGTTATCGGCCAGTTATTTAAACCGCACAAACACTGATAACAATAAAGACATGGAGGTCAACGCATGTTATTGAGACAGCTTACGGAACTTCAGGAGCAGGTACTCTCCATCCTGGAAAAGTACCCGGGCGTCCATTACCTCGGTCCCGACTTATCCCGGTTGCTCGGCATATCTCCCCGCAAGCTGCGGGTAGTGATAAGGGCTCTGCGGTTCAATCACGGCAGATGGGACATTCTGTCTCGCGCCGGCGGGAATGTAATCACCGACGGTTACTGGGTAAGCAATGACCCGGTAGAGATAGAAAACAACCGTCATTACCACGAACGCCAGGGCTTGGATCATCTCAAGCGTGCATCACACATGACAGCAAAGAAGACCCCCCGCATAGATAGCACTACCGGGCAGTTTTTAATGGAGTTTGCCCCGGCGGGCTAACAGTTACAGGTTAATAACTATGAAACAAAATCACTTATTCGATATGGGAAGTCAAAAACCCAAACATGATTCCCGGGTAAGCAAATTCATGCGAACCTGGCAGAATTTGTACGCAAAAAGATTCGGATATTCCTATATAGACGGCGCTCCGGCAAAGCACTTTGCCATTATCAAACGCCTGCTCCTTAAACTCGATTCCCGCTACGGCAAAGATCGCAGTCTGCCCGCCTTGGAAATGGCTGCCGGGCGGTTAATAGCCGGTAAGCTCCGGTGGCTCAGAGGAAAGGGAACGCCTAATATAGGCCAGTTGAGTATATGGATAAATGAATTACTGAATATAAACGAAGGAAAAGGAAACCCAACAGCAAATGACAAACCCGACTGGAACAAAATCGAACAGCTCACAGCTTCCGCCGATTAACCGCAGACGCAGTCTGAAGGTGGCCGAATGGCGAAGCATGAACAACTCGCAGCGGATCGCCCGGGCGATAGCTGCAGGAGTAGGGGAGTTTTATATCAGAGACCAGCAGCTTCCGAGTTGTCGGACTTTTTGTCTGCCGGAAAAGTTTTCCGAAATCAACCTCCGCTCAGCATTTATCTGCGGCCCCGTCGGTACAGGGAAGACCTGGGCTTTATGTTGCCTTGCCTGCGATGCACTTTCCGCTGGTTACAGCGTGCAGATGATCAACTTTCAGTGGCTTCAGCTCGAAGTCCGCGACACCTACAAACAGTCTGCAACAGAGACTGAACGCTCGGTCTTGCGGAGATACATCGAGCCGGATATCCTGTGCCTCGACGATTTGGGGGCTGGCAAGGAAATTGAGGGCAGGGAATCCGAAGCAGCCCGCATCCTTCTATATACACTGATAGACCAGCGTTATTACCATGCGAAGCAAACCTTCATTTCCGGCAATCTCGATCCCCGTAGCCTGGCAAAGCGATACGACGAACGGATTGCGAGAAGGATAAGAGAAATGAGTAGAGTAATTGTATTGAAAAACCCTATTAAACCGATTTTGAGGAGTAAATCATGCCAAGTAATATAGTAATGTGCAAAGACGGCAGTTGCCCGCGATGTCAGGAATGTTATCGCTTCACAGCAGTTCCGGACCCTGATCCGAAAAAGCAGAATTACATGAACAGCCCGCTGCAGCCCGACGGCAGGGAGTGTTTTTTCTTCATGCCGGATAAATCCAAAAAAGATAATAATGAAAGTGAGGGCTAAATCATGAATCGCAGAATCCTAATACCGGTAATGGCTGTCATGTTCCTCTCACTGCTGACAGCGATGACCTGCCCATATTGCGGGAAGGAGATAATAGTTGAACTCAAGAAATCGGCAGCGGTTGTTCCACCACCAGAACCCGCGCCCATACCAGTTACCGGCTGGAAGTCGGCGTTTAAGCTGTACCCAAATATCCCTGTCCCTAAGGACTGGGCGGATGCAAGTTGGACAGTGGTGAAGGACTTGAATAATGCCGGCAAGTCTCTGGTTGTTCGCGGAAAGCACAAGGTAGTTTACTATCGCTGTTTTTTCACAGATTTTAAGCCATCGGGAACTGGCAACTCGCAGGCTGTGCTTGTGCGTGATTCCAGCAATATCGTGTTCTATCAATGTAAATTTCTCGACAACGGAAACTGGAAGTCCAAAACTAACAGGGATATTCACGGTCTTGCAATCGTTGACGGCTCTTCGGACATATACATCATTGATTGTGTTGGGAATCATAATGAAGGCGATTCTGTTCAGGTCAATGCGTACTTTACCAAAAACCCCTCGCAAATCAAACGTGTTTTTGTTGTAGGGAATCTGTTTTCTCAAGACCGAGAAAATGCGATCGACATAAAGGCAAGCACGGATGTCGTCGTAACAGGGAATACGATTGGTGGCTACCATATATCTCCGGATGGATATTCCGGCGATGGAACGGCTGTTGTTGCTGGTCAGGAGAAGGCGGTGCGGACATGGATATTCGGCAATCTTATTATGGATTCCAGCAGGGGAATTCGGGGAAGTAATAGTAAGTCCCATACCACCTATTATATATGGGACAATAAGTTTCGGCGGATAAAGCACGATTCGAAGGATTCCAAGGCATTGACAAGCCAGTGGAGTACAGGTGCGTCGATTCAGTTTTGGTATGATGCGATGATATATGCAGCCGGCAACACGTTTGAGCAGTGCGATAAGCAGGTCGTTATGGTGAAGTATGGAGTTAAGCCTACGCTTGTGGTTGATAGGGCAAAGATTTTGTCTGACTACAAGAAGGTTTTTGGTATTACTTACACGAAAAGGAATTGCAATCATAGATCAAAATAGAAAATTTAACCCGAACAAAATCATACTGGATTTATGCGGCGGAACTGGTGCTTGGTCGAAACCTTATGTTGACGCGGGCTATGATGTGCGGCTGGTTACTTTGCCAGAGCAAGATGTTCGATTGTATTGCCCACCGGATAATGTTTATGGGATACTTGCGGCCCCGCCGTGTACCCATTTTGCTGTATCAGGGGCAAGGTGGTGGACAAGCAAAGGTATCGAGGCAGTGCTTAATGGTCTTTCGGTGGTTGATGCTTGTTTGCGAATAATCAAGATAGCAGAACCTAAATTTTGGGCGTTAGAGAATCCTGTCGGGCGATTAACAAAATATATTGGCAGATGGCGATGGACATTTCAACCGTATGAGTTTGGCGACCCGTGGACAAAAAGAACGTGTATTTGGGGTGAACATAATATTCCGACCAAACATGTGGTAGAGCTTGGGGATAATGCTGATTGGGTACACAAATTACCGCCTGGACCGGACAGGGCAAAATTGCGGTCTGTAACTCCACCAGGCTTTGCACAAGCGTTTTTTGAGGAGAATAAATAATGTCTGATACAAAAATAGAATGGTGTACGACAAGCTGGAATCCGATTACTGGCTGCTCTCCGATAAGTGAGGGCTGCAAGAATTGCTACGCCCGGCAAATGGCGAATCGCTTTCGTGGACGATTCGGATATCCGAAAGACGATCCGTTCAAGGTAACGTTTCATAGGGACAAAACAGAGGAGCCCATGAAATGGAAGAAGCCTCGACTGATTTTTGTTTGCTCGATGGGAGATTTGTTTCATAAGGACATACCGGATAAGTGGATCGATGATGTGTTTGATGCTATGGCTGTGGCGCCCCAACACACTTATCTTGTGCTTACTAAACGCCCGGAAAGAATGTTACAACATTTTGAAGTGTCTAAAAATAAAGGTCTTGCAGCACCATATTGGATGCGGAGACAGGTATTATTAAAGGTATGGTTTGGCGTAACGGCGGAGAATCAGCAAAGAGCTTGCGAAAGAATACCGGAATTAGTG
>WFQY01000534.1 GCA_015486815.1 Phycisphaerae bacterium
CCTTATTACATCCGATTAAAATAACGATGAAAACATCAAAACAAATTCCAAAAAAATTAAGATATGAATTTAATCTCGTCAATCTTCTTTTGGAGGCATTGACGGTAATCTTTTTCTGCGCATTGTTTCCGCCAGTTTCGCTTTGGTGGCTCGGATATGTTGCATTGGTACCATGGTTGATTTTGGTCCTGCGAACATCGACAAAAGCTCAGCTGATATTGAGTTATATTATCGGCTTGATAATTTTCCTGATAAATGTTCATTGGATACGCCCCATTACCTTACCCGGCTATATCAGTATGTGCTTATATTTCGCATTGTATTGGCCATTAGCTGGCCTATTGATTCAACAGCTACACCGAAACTTTCATCTGCCCGTTATCGCATCCGCTCCTATTGGTTGGGTCATTTGCGAATATATCCGTAGTCTCGGACCACTCGGTTTCCAGTGGTTTTACCTCGGACATTCGCAGGTTTCCGTACCCGTAATGATACAGATAGCTGACATCGCAGGCGTATATGCTGTAAGCTTTGTATTGGTGCTGGTTAATGTCGCAATTGCAGGTTTCATAGCGAGTATAAACAATTCCTCGCTCGTAGCTCGGAGTGTACGAACAGGCATTTTAGCGATGGCTCTTATTTCCGCCACTTTTTTCTATGGTCAATGGCGTCTTCATCAGCACACGATAACAATTGGCCCGAAATTAGCTGTCGTTCAGGAAGACTTTCCGATGTTTGTCGATAAAGATATTCCCGGGCTGACCGAATCGCTGATGGCATATTTGACATTATCGATAAACGCGGCTGAGCACGAACATCCGGATATGATAATTTGGCCTGAGACTTGCATTCCCATTTCTATCAATCCCGAATTCCTACACGCTAAGACCGACGACGAATCTCTCAAATCGGAACAAGCGGTAGCTACCGATGTAGTTGATATGCTTGGCAAGCACTGCAGAGAATCCAATGCGATGCTGATTTTAGGCGCATTAAGCAAACGCATCAACCCCCCTGGCCATTACCCCGCCATAGACAAATATAACTCCGCACTCATTTTTAACAGAAAAGGAAAGTACGTCGGTAGATATGATAAAATCAGGCTTGTGTTGTTTGGTGAGTATGTGCCATTCAGATATACCATTCCTCGCCTGTATTGGTTTTTGAATGAAAATATGACACCATACGGCAAAAATGGATTCGAATATAGCTTAACTCCCGGCACGAAGTTGAAACGATTTTCAATGACCGCTGGCGGAAGAAAATATAACTTTGCGATAGCTATCTGTTATGAAGATACGATGGCTGACCTCATTGCCGACTTTGTCGCGCCGATTAACGGAAAAAAGCAGATAGATTTTCTTGTCAACATAAGCAATGACGGCTGGTTCAATCACTCAGCTGAGCTGCCCGAGCATCTCGATATCGCCAGATTTCGTGCGGTCGAAAATCGCATCTCAATCGCCCGAGCCGTCAACACAGGCATCAGTGCCATCATCACGCCAAACGGGAAAATTCAACAGGTCGTAAGGACAACATCAATGCTCTACGGGCCAGGCGTCAGGGGATACGTCGCTGACAACATAGAAATCGATTCGCGAGTTTCGATATACTCACGAATAAAAGATATTCCCTTAATGCTTTTGACAATAGTTGTTCTGCTGGCGATATTGATTGATTGGTTAATCCGCTTTTCGAAGAGGAGAAGATATGAAAAATAGAATCATTTCAACCTGCTGTTCACTGATATTTTTATTGTCAGCTGGCTGTTCGCAGATACCGTCTGCGTGTAGAGGAAATATCGATCAGTCAGCACTTGCAGACCGTGCCAGTGCGCTGCTTATAAGCTATACCTATTCGGATAATCCCCTGCTCAGAAGCCACGCTCTCGAATCGCTCGCTGATGCAAATCAGATATCAGCCAGCAAATATATAATCGATGCGATGCACGACAAATATTGGGGCGTAAGGTTTACTGCGTGTATGGCTGCTATGAAGTTGAAGCTAAACGCAGCTAAACCGCAGTTGATTAAGTTGACAAAGGACAAAAACAAATCGGTACGGGCAGCTGCCGCCGGTGCGCTATTCGTATTGGGCAATCAGGAATATACATCAATACTTGGCGATTGCCTGTTTGACAAAGACCCGATAGTCAGACGAAACGCTGCTACCGTATTAGGCAGAATGGGACAAAAAGGGGCACTCAAAATCCTACGAGTAGCTCTCAGAGATGATGACCTTTCCGTCAGACTTCAGGTGCTCGAAGCGATGACCCTGCTCGGATATAAACGTGCCCAGAGACTTATGCTCGATAGTTATTGTCGCAGTATGTACGATGACGAATGTATTTTGGCGATGATGGCTCTTGCGCACGCCGGCTGTAAAGAAGCCATCGACCAGTTGGCAAACATTTACGAGACAACAAAATCAAGGTCGCGACTCGGTATGAAACTGGTAGCTGCCAGAGCTTTAGCTATTCTTGGCGACAATCGAGGCGAACAGACAGCTATCAAGGCATTATATTATCATTCGCGAAACGCACGCGACACGAGGGATATTCGCAAGCTCGCTGCCCTTGCGCTTTCGGAAATGAAAGACCCTTCCGTCTTGTGTCATCTCAAAAGGACAATGAACGACCCCGATGCTGATGTCCAGATAGCATCAGCGTTAGCTATTTTGAAAATAATCAACAAACAATTTCCGTTATAAACAGATATTTTCTATTTACCAGCCGAGTGTTGAGTGATCCCGTCGGTCCCAACGGTTCCGAAGGAATGCCGTTGGCAGATGCCTTCGGTAGAACGTATCGAAACGCATTGCCAGAGCCTCAATACAACTCGAATTACATCTCGGAAAATATTCTTGCACACTTGCGTTTATCCCTTGTTTTTTGCCTCGCGTATGAGTACACTATAATATTCATCAACAATGTAGGAATGTGCAAAATGCAAAAATTCCGATTGACATGTAGGGGCAGACCTATGTGTCTGCCCCAAAATCAGGGCGGACACGCAGGTCCGCCCCTACGGATTTGCATTTTGCAGGAGTCTTCAACAATATTAAACGGAGACATATTATGAGCTATAAAGAATATAAAGCAGCCCTTACAGTAGGCGCCAAGCAACGTTATGCCGTGGTAATATCACGCTTTAATAGTTTTATAACGTCTCAGCTGTTAGCTGGCACTCAGGATGCCTTTGTCCGCCACGGCGGTAAAGATTCGCAAATGATAATCGTCTATGTACCAGGCTCGATGGAACTGCCGTTGATAGCAAAAAAATTAGCTGCCAGTGGAAAATATTCAGCTGTCGTATGTCTCGGAGCGGTTATTCGAGGCCAAACGCCGCATTTCGATTATGTAGCTGCCGAATCCGCAAAGGGTATTGCAAATGTATCATTACAAACGGACGTGCCTATAATTTATGGCGTGATAACAGCGGATACACTCGAGCAGGCTATCGACAGAGCGGGAGTAAAAGCTGGCAATAAAGGCGCCGATGCGATGATGAGCGCAATCGAAATGGCTAATTTGACAGAGATGATTGATTGACAAAATCGGTTGACATAAGCGGAATTTGAGTATATCAAACGGACATCTGTGATTTTTATTTGCAGGGAGTGAAGCTTTGACAGATTGGAGAGAACGAGCACGAGAGCTTGCAATTCAAGCATTAGCTCAGCTTGATGTACAGGGAGATAATTTTCTCTCCGATGTTGACTTTTTTATTAATAGTTCGAATTTTCCCGATAGTAGCAAAAAACTCGCCCGTAAACTCGTAGATATTACATGGTCTAACCGTCAAAAATGTGACGAATATATCGGCAAGACAGTAAAGCATTGGCAGATTCAGCGAATAGCCCTTATCGACCGAACAATTTTACGATTAGCAATAGCCGAGCTACTGTATCGCCCCGAAGTTCCGATGAGAGTAATTCTCGATCAAGCGATCGAATTGGCAAAGAAATATTCAACATCGGAATCGCCTCAGTTTATAAATGGCATTCTCGATGCCGTTGTGAGAAAGATGGAACAAGAACGCAAACAAGAAAGCGTAGAAGAAAACACGCAAGAAAATATCGACAACCATAAACAAGAACACAAAGAAGAAGATAAAAGAGAAGAAAAAAAAGAAGACAATCGGGAGAGCAAACAATAATGGCAGGTTTTCTATCGAGACTACGTTCGGGACTGTCTAAAACGCGAAAAAGGTTCGTAGGTGCGTTATCTTCCGTCCTGACTGTCGGGCGGAAGATAGATCAGACACTGCTCGATGAGTTATACGATACGCTTATCACCGCTGACATAGGTTTGGCAAATACGGAAAAGATAATAGAAGACATTCAGTCGGCCTTTAAGAAAGGTGAATTTAAGTCAGCTGCAGAAATTCTTCCTTTTTTGAAAGAAGAGCTGAAAAAATATTGGCCGGAGCAAGACAGACGCCTCGCCCGCGCAGAATCAGGACCTACGGTAATTCTCGTAGTCGGAATCAATGGTTCGGGCAAAACAACAAGCGTCGCGAAATTAGCGGGATATCTACGCAAAGATGGCAAGAAAGTAATATTAGCGGCAGCGGATACATTCAGGGCAGCTGCTGTCGATCAGCTTGCAATCTGGTCGGAACGGCTTGGCGTCCAGATGGTCAAACATCAAGCGGGAAGCGACCCCGGCGCAGTCGTCTTCGATGCCTGCCAAGCTGCTTTGGCTCGCAATGCCGACTATCTGATTATCGATACCGCTGGCAGGCTTCACACGCAGGTGCATCTGATGCGTGAGCTTGAAAAAATCTTTCGTGTCGTCGATAAACAAATCCCCGGCGCACCGCACGAAGTGCTTTTGGTGCTTGATGCTACAACGGGACAAAATGCACTCAATCAAGCTAAAATGTTCAAGGAAACCGCAAAGGTTACCGGAATATTTCTCGCTAAGCTCGACGGTACCGCCAGAGGCGGAATC
>WFQY01000535.1 GCA_015486815.1 Phycisphaerae bacterium
ATATGCAAATAACGAAACAGAACAAAACCACAAAAATAGTTAAGCGACAAAGAAGAAAACGCAAACTCAGCGCATCGCTCGAAGATTATCTTGAAGCTATCTATTGGTGTGCTCAACAGTATGGTGTTGCCAGAGTAAGCCAGATTGCAGAAAGGCTTGGCGTGGGCAAATCATCGGTAACCGCTGCTCTTAAAGCGCTCGCTGAGAAAAATTATGTTAATTACAACCCGTATCAGTTTATCACGCTTACCAAAACGGGCGAAGCATTAGCTTGCGGAGTTGTACGTAAACATCAAATTTTGAAAAGATTTTTGACGGAAATCTTAGGCGTAGACGAAGATCAAGCCGATAACAATGCCTGTAAGATGGAACACGTTATGGACGATGAGGTTTTAGACCGTATGCTGTGCTTTATTCAATATATGAATAGTTCGAGATATCAAGGTAAGTGTTTTTCGGAAATGTTAAATGATTTTTGTGAGCATGGTCGTCCGCGACATTTATGTAAAGAGTGTGCTGGACTGGAACTATTAAAATCCCATAGCAAAACCGAATAAAGGAATTTGAAACCCATGATTAGTGTAAACAACAACAAACTGCCCGAAGATGCAATTTCGCTGGCTAATGGTGCTGTCGATAGAGAATATAAGATTGTATCAATTGCTGGCGGATGCGGTGCACAGATGAGGCTCGCAAGTCTTGGTATTCTGCCCGGTCAAAGAATAAAACTCATAAAGGCTAACAAATTTGGTCCGATGATGGTATTGGTAAAGGGCAGCAAAATTGCGCTCGGTAGGGGGGTAATAAGTAAAATCATCGTATGCGAAAACAATAGGCATACCAATAAATAAAACTTACCTACGCAAATAAGGATTGAGTTCCTATGAGTATCGGCAAAAAATATAAAATAGCTATCGCAGGCAATCCGAATGCAGGCAAAACGACGGTATTCAACGACCTTACGGGCACACGACAGAAGGTCGGCAACTATCCGGGTGTAACGGTCGAGCAGAAAATCGGACAAATCTCCGTTGACGGTTTCGAGCTTGAGATAATCGATCTGCCCGGTACGTATTCACTTACAGCTATTTCCGAAGAAGAGATCGTTGCGCGAAATTATATCATCGAACAAAAACCCGACATTGTCGTCGATGTAATTGATAGCTCTAATCTGGAACGCAATCTATATCTCGCTGTCCAGATAATGGAGCTTGGCGTAAAGGTGATTTTAGCTTTGAATATGTATGATATTGCCCGAAGCAACGGATTGGATATCGACCTGCTTAGGTTGTCTCAGCTACTTGGCGTTCCCGTAGTACCAACCGTTGCAAATAAAAAGCAAGGCATCGATAAACTAAAGAATCTGGTAATTTCGGAATTACGTACGCATAATGATGTTCGGCCGTTAAAGATAAATTATGGCAGAGAAATTGAGCATCTTATAGATAAACTACAAAATGAACTTGACCTGCCCGAAAACCTTCAGCCTTATAAACGATGGTTTGCAATCAAACTCATCGAAAACGACCCGGTGATTATACAGCAGATTCGTCAAATTATATCGGCTGATTCGAAGCTATGGGATATTCTCAATCAGGGACGCCAGAAGATTACAAGCATATATGGCGATTCGCCTGAAATTGTCATAGCTGACAGACGTTATGGCTTTATCTCCGGCGTTGTTCAGGAAGCTACCAAGCCGGGAATTGAAATCAGGCATAACCTTTCCGATGCGGTCGATGCCGTGGTAACCAATTCATTTTTGGGTCTGCCTCTATTTTTGATTTTGATGTATTGCGTATTTTATTTTACATTCACCCTCGGTGAATATCCGATGGCGTGGATCGAAACCGGAGTCAATGCACTTGCTCATTTTGTCAACAATATTTGGCCAACTGGCAGCGAGAGCGTCCTTCGTAGTTTAATTGTTGACGGGGTGATTGGCGGAGTTGGCGGAGTGATTATTTTTCTGCCTAATATTGTGCTTCTATTTTTGGGAATAGCTCTGCTCGAGGATTCAGGCTATATGGCACGAGCCGCTTTCATTATGGACAGGTTTATGCACAAGATAGGCTTACACGGCAAGAGTTTTATTCCGATGCTAATAGGCTTTGGCTGTTCCGTGCCAGCGATAATGGCGACAAGGATTTTGGAAAACAAACGCGACAGATTCACAACGATAATGATAATTCCGCTGATGAGTTGCGGTGCGAGGCTTACTATTTATACACTATTCATACCTGCATTTTTCCCGAAAGAATGGCAGGCTCCGGTTTTATGGATAATTTACGTAACAGGAATTCTCTTCGCTGTCATTCTCGCCAAACTGCTTCGTGTGTTTGTCTTTAAGGGCGAGAGTATCGGGCTGGTAATGGAGCTTCCGCCATATCGTATGCCGACATTTAAGGGATTGCTAATTCATATGTGGCAGCGTAGCTGGATGTATTTGAAAAAAGCGGGTACTATCATATTAGCTATTTCCGTTATTCTTTGGGCGCTTACGAGCTATCCGAAACTCTCTGCTTCTCAATCGCAGCGTTATACCGACGCTGGTGCAAAGCGGTCAGCGGAACTTCGCTATTCCATCGCTGGCAGAATAGGTAGCAGTCTGTCAACCGTACTATCACCGCTCGGTTTCGATTGGCGTGCGAGCACCGCAGTGGTTGGCGCATTAGCTGCCAAGGAAGTTTTCGTAGCGCAAATGGGAATATTGTTTTCGATGGATAAACAAAAAGGACAGGGTAACGAAGCACTTCAAGCCAAGCTACGTCGGGCATATACGCCACTGCAGGCTTTTTGTATAATGTTATTCTGTCTGCTTAGTGCGCCGTGTATTGCAACATTAGCGGTTACGAAAAGCGAGACAGGCTCTTGGCTTTTTGCTCTTGGGCAATTTTTCGGGCTAACATTATTGGCATATATCGTTACCCTCATCGTATATCAAACAGGCTCATTATTGCTTAGCTAATGGGTGCCTACTATATCAATTAACCTTTCCCTGCGATCTTCAAAAGAACAGGCGTCGTTTCCGTTACGAAACGACGCCTGCTTTGTTGTACGTTAAGCAATGTCAGAATTATTTTTTGGATTTTTTCTTCGCTGATTTTTTCTTTTTAGCTTTGCTCTTTGCAGCTGGTTTCGATTGTTTGTCTTTAACAGCAGCTTGAGCAGCAGCCAGCGAAGCTATCGGAACACGGAACGGTGAACAGGAAACATAATTCATTCCTACTTTATAGCAGAATTCTACACTCGCAGGTTCACCGCCATGCTCGCCACAAATTCCGACTTTCAGATTCGGACGAGTTGATCTTCCGCGTTCGATACCTATCTTAATCAATTCACCGATGCCTTCCTGATCGATTGTCTGGAACGGATCAGCCGGCAGAATCTTCTTCTTGAGGTAATCGGGCATAAATCCACCTATGTCATCACGCGAAAATCCGAATCCCATTTGCGTCAAGTCATTGGTGCCGAAGCTGAAGAATTCCGCAATAGCAGCTATCTTGTTTGAGGTAAGCGCCGCCCGCGGAATTTCAATCATCGTGCCTACCATAAAATTGATCTTCCTGACGTTTTTCTGTTTACGTACTTCATCATATACGCGGTCGATTATCTCTTTCTGGTTAGCGAGTTCTGTATCGACTGCAACCACGGGAACCATTATTTCCGGATATACCTTTTTGCCTGCTTTGGTAAGCTCGACAGCTGATTCGAGTATCGCTTGAACCTGCATTTCGGTAATTTCCGGATAAGTTACACCCAATCGACAGCCACGATGTCCGAGCATCGGGTTGGTCTCGTGCAATTCTTCGCTTCGCCTTTCAAGCTCATCAAGAGAAATTCCGAGAGCCTTTGCGAGTTCTTTTTTGCCCGATTCCGTTTGCGGGACAAACTCGTGAAGTGGCGGGTCGAGCAATCGAATCGTTACCGGAAATCCTGCCATCGCTTCCATTGTTGCTTTGATATCCTTCTTAACGTGAGGGAATAGCTCCTTGAGTGCAGCTCTTCGCTCTTTCTCATCGTTTGCAAGAATCATCTTCCGTAGCTTGAACAATGGCTCTTCGCTTCCCGCACCGTAGAACATATGCTCGGTGCGGAACAGTCCGATACCTTCCGCTCCGAATGCTCTCGCCTTGGCTGCATCTTCCGGAGTGTCAGCGTTTGTACGAACGCCAATAGTTCTTACCGAGTTGCATATTTTCATAAACGCACGGAAGTAAGGATTTTCTTCCGCTGATTTTACCATAGGCAGCTTGCCCGTATAAACAAATCCTTTTGAACCGTTAAGGCTCAACCAATCGCCTTCTTTGATGACGATGTCTGAGCCTTCGATAGTCATTTTACGGGTAGCAGCGTCTATCTTCATTTGACCGGCACCGACGATACAACACTTGCCCCAGCCACGCGCAACGAGGGCAGCGTGCGAGGTCATTCCACCGCGAGCTGTTAGGATTCCGATAGCAGCTCGCATTCCTTCGACGTCTTCAGGATTGGTCTCTTCGCGAACAAGAACGACATCCTTTCCTGATTTTGCCCATTCGACCGCATCGTCAGCGGTAAATACCACTCTTCCCGTTGCACCGCCCGGACCTGCGGGCAGACCTTTTGCAATTGGCTTAGCGGAAAGTTCCGCTTTCGGGTCGAGAATCGGATGCAGAATTTCATCAAGCTGACTTGGCGTTACTCTCATAACAGCTATTTCTTTATTGATCAATCTTTCCTTGACCATATCGACAGCCATTCTGACAGCTGCTCCGCCTGTTCGCTTACCTACGCGGCACTGAAGCATCCACAATTTACCCTGCTCGATGGTAAATTCGATATCTTGCATATCACGATAATGTTTTTCGAGCTTCTTTTGAATAGCATCGAGTTGCTTGTAAACTTTGGGGTGTGTTTTTTCGAGCGAAGGCAGGTGCTTGTTCTGCTCGCCCTTGCCTCTTTCATTAATCGGGTATGGCGTACGAATGCCAGCTACGACATCTTCACCCTGCGCATTTGGTAGCCATTCGCCGTAAAATATCTTTTCGCCCGTTGCGGGGTTACGTGTAAATGCCACTCCCGTTCCGCTGTCATCGCCCATATTTCCGAATACCATCGTTTGAACATTGACAGCTGTTCCCCACTCGTCGGGAATACCTTCGATCTTCCGATAAGCTACCGCACGTTTTCCATCCCAACTGAGGAATACCGCACGAATAGCACCCCATAGCTGATCGTAAGGATTATCGGGAAATTCCTTACCCAGAACTTTCTTTACCGTAGCTTTGTATATCTCGATAAGCTCTTTCAGGTCATCAGCGGTAAGGTCTGTATCCGACTCTACGCCACGGGCTTTTTTCATCTTAGCCATTTCACGCTCGAGCTGCTGACGAATGCCCATTCCTTCTTCAGGCTCATCAATACCTTCGGACTTTTCCATAACGACGTCGCTATACATCTGAATCAATCTGCGATGTGCGTCGTAAACGAATCTCGGATTGTTGGTTAGTTTGATCAGTCCTTCACGGGTTTTTGTCGTCAGCCCCACATTGAGCACGGTTTCCATCATACCGGGCATTGATTGTCTTGCACCGGAACGAACTGATACTAACAGAGGATTTTTCGAGTCGCCGAATTTCTTACCCATAATTCTTTCGACTTTTTTCAATGAGGTTTCGACATCCTTTGTCAACCCCTGAGGATATTTGCCCTTGTGCTTCATAAAATAGGTGCAGACCTCGGTAGTAATGGTAAATCCGGGAGGTACAGGCATACCGAGATTTGCCATTTCCGCAAGGTTCGCCCCCTTACCACCAAGGAGATTTTTCATTTCTGCTTTTCCATCAGCTTTACCAGGTCCGAAAAAGTAAACCATCTTATTTTTCTTACCAGCCATTATTATTTCCTCCAAAACTTAAAAGAAGAATTATGTTTAACATTTCCAAACAACTCGGAATTATGCAATATAACAAGGCTACAC
>WFQY01000536.1 GCA_015486815.1 Phycisphaerae bacterium
ATGATGTGATTCATGCTGGTGCTGGTAATGATAGAGTCTCAGGTGGCGAAGGCAACGATACAATCTATGGCGGAGCTGGCAATGATCGTATAGACGGCGGAGCTGGCGATGATACCTTAATAGCAGGTGATGGAAATGATGTAATGAAAGGCGGAGCGGGTGATGATACTTTTAACTTTTCGCAGGCACAGGCAGGCAATGTCTATCGGGTTTCTGGCGGAAGCGGTAGTGACACAATCGACCTAAGTAGTTATAACGACAATCAAATACATCAATCTGAAGGCAGAATAGATGTAACGCTTGATGACGGTGGTACGTTTACGATTTTGCATTCTGGTACTGAGCATATTCAGACAGGTGGGCACGCAAGTGCTGATTCCTCTTCACAAGCAACTGCGGAGGATAGTACATCCACAGCGGATAGTGTATCATCGACAGTTGACACCACACAGCCTGAAACATCAGTGGATAGTAGCGTAGATACAACAACACAGACATCTGATACTCCAGCTGACACATCGCCATCAGTCGCTGATACTACTCAACCTACTGATACTACGCAGACAGATACAACCGCTGATACGACAGCAGCCGACACTTCGACAACGGAAGCTGCACCGACAGATGTCGCACCACAGCAGGTTGATACTGCTGCGCAGGTGAATGATACTCAGACCGATACCACTCCACATTCAACATCTGATTCTACTGAACAGTCGGTTGTGGGTTCTGTCAAAACGGAAAATGCAGCACAAACTCCCGACACAGCTGACCAAAGAGCTGATCAGCCTGCGGATGTATCAGGGGCTGATGTGTCTGCTCGGTCGATACCGCCACAGATTTCGGATAATGATTTGCAAATATTGAATCCAGAGGAAGATTTACACGGACAGGTTAATGTAACTCCTGCGGATATCGATATGCCCGATGTTGAGGTAAATTATCAGCCTGAGGATTTGCATACAGCTGATTCAAATCTCGATTTCGACGTGGTATCCGAAATTACACTATCCGAACATACGCAAGCAAGCGATGATGTTGAAACGGTGGATATTTCAGCTGACGATTTTGCTTATGACCCATCTCATCATCCCGCAACGGATAATGCTGAGCATCACGAGTTTGCTGCTGTAGGAGTATCATCGAAAGCTGATAATAGTGTTGGTGATGGCACCGCTGGCGAAGCCGATGCATCTGTCAGCGATTCGTCAGAGTCAATGGGATTGTTTGCAAAACTTTGGGCTTTGATAAGGGCTACCGGTGGTATTCAGGCGAATAATAGCGATAAGCAGGGAAGATAATCAAAATGAAACAAAGAATATTAATAGCTGGTTTAAGTATTGTTGTTGCGATATTTGTTGTGGCAGATATCGTTATTGCCTCTGAGCAATCGTCAGAGGAGCAATCGGCGTTTATTGTTCCGGGTATTACTCTGCCATATCATAATGTTACTCTCGGTCCTCTCCCTGCGGGTAGAATCGCTGATATAAAAGTCAAAGAAGGTGATATGGTCAAAAAAGGTCAGGTTTTGGTTGAACTTGACAGTAGCGTCCAGAAGCTGAAGACGGAAATAGCAAAAATCGTCTCGGATGCGATGAAAGCAAGTATGCAACTTGAAAAGGTACAGATGCAACTTGCACAGGAAGAACTCCATAGGATAACAAAACTTGTGCAAGAAAAGGCAGCTTCGAGTAAAGAGCTTCAGGATAGTGCCAAGCTCGCAACTATTGCCACTGCAAAATATCAAAAAGCCCTGCTGATGTATAAGAACGCAGTCAAATCATACGAACTCGAACAGTTAAAATTAAGGGAAATGAGTATCTATGCTCCTTTTGATGGCTATATTTCCAAAATACTCAAAGAGGCAGGCGAAAGTGTGGATGAGCGTGAGGGTGTGGTTTCCATGGTGCAGATAAATCCGCTCAAGGTATATTTCGATTGTCCGATCGCATTAGCGGGAAAAATTAAACTCGGAGATACTTTCGAAGTTAAGCCAGCTGACACAAAGTGGAAACCGGATATAGGAAAAGTAATTTTCATAAGTCCGTCCGCTGACCCTGCCAGTCAGACGTTTAGGGTAAAGATAGAAATACCTAACAAAAACTCCAAATGGTTTGCAGGAATAAAAGTCTATGTTAATTTTGCGAATAAAGTTACAACCAAGCAGACAAAATAAATAGCTACATAGGAGGTTGGAAAATATGTTTGATGATATTGACAGAACTCAGGAACTTAACTTAAATGCGGAAGAAAGTTTTGAATTACTTCGTGAGCTCGAACGTAACACGCCTGAGGAAATCCGCAAACAGCGTACGCATTTCAGAATTCCCATAAAAACAAATATTGTTCTCCAACCGGGAAACTCTTCGCAGTTACTCGAATTTAAAGTAAAAGGAGTTACCGGTGATATTTCCGAAAGTGGGCTTGGTGCTGTGTTTCCGATACCGATTCAGGTGGGTGATATATATCGGCTCAACTTCGAACAATCGCAAATTGATCTACCTATGGTGTTTGCGCGATGTATGAGATGTGCGATGATAAGAGAAGGGCACTTCAATTGTGGCTTTAAGTTTTTCACAAATATAACACTACCGGAAAGTTTCGTTGCTGAAGCGGAAGCTAATACACGCGCGATGTTGTAGAAATTAATTAGGACAAAAACGAAAATGACACAAGTTCAATCACCTGTAAAAGAAACGAAAGGAAAAAGGAGGAAAGACCCATATATTGCAATTGTGGAGTCTGCGAAGAAATCCGCATCGGTTACTTCTTTTTTTCAGGATGTCCTGCGTACAATTACCGGTAGTTTCGCTGCTCCCTATGGCTTGATTTATGTTGAGGACAATTCTCAGGTTATAGAATATGATTGGCATACAGGATCGGACGATCCCAAACTGTGGAAATCCATCGTACATCAATTTCTTACCGATTCGCTCGAAAAAAAAGATGCTGCTGCAAGAATTCTTAATTCCAAAAGTAGTGCGGTCAAAGCAGCTCTTTTATCGGCACCGATTTTTAATGCACAGGGTACGACAATAGGGGCGATAGCATTGTTAGCTGTACCAATCAAACAGGAAGAAATCGTGTCCGCTCTTACTTCTTTGAAGACTTTTGCCACACTTGCGAGCTACGCTGCCCAATTGAAAAATGCGTCAGTAGATAAACATAGTGAGCAATCATCACAGACGAGTGATTATAGGGGGCTTTCTAAGTCAGCACGATTTAGTACCGCAGAAGAGCTTGCGTTTGCCATTACGAATAATCTGCGAACACAATTCGAATGTGAGCAGGTAGCAATCGGTATTGTTCAGCAGCCTAATGTAAAGATACTTTCAATTTCGGGAATGGATAGTATTATCAAACGAAATCCCGGAATTATCCCGTTGCTTGCTTCAATGGAGGAGTGTCTCGATGCCGCTGAGATTATCGTTTCTCAGGAAGATGAAAGTGTTTATGATGAACAGCAGAGGACATATTATCTTCACCGACAATGGCGTGCATTTGCCAAGGGAGATGCGGTTGCTTCGATTCCGCTTAGATTCGAGGATAAAATCGTTGCCATCCTGAGTTTGAGAAGGTTGGCTGATAGGCCTTTTACCGTTGAAGAATTGGAAGATATTGAACGTAAGGTTTCACAATTTGTTCCCGGTCTGATTTTACTTCAGCGGGCTAACAGAAATTTGATTCGGCACATAAAAGATAGTGCTAATAATGCTGTTGAGTGGTTTAAGACACCCGGACGATATAAATCGAAATCAGCTGTTGCTGTTGCAGTGATAGCGTCGTTTTGGTTTATGTTCGGTTCGATGAGTTATCATATAGCTGTTCCTTGCACTGTCGAGCCAGCGGTGGTGAGACACATATCCGCCCCTACAAATGCGGTATTGGCATCTGTCTTTTGTGTAGCTGGCGATAAAGTCAAACGAGGCGATATTCTCTGCGAACTCGATCATCGAAATCTCGATGATCAACTTGAAAAGGTGCAAGCTGAAATTGCTGTCTTTGATCATCAGATAGACAAATATCTCGCCAAAAACGACGCTGTTAATGTCAGGTTGATTCAGGCGAAAAAGACTCTTGCACAAACAAAATTGAAGATTATTCGCAACCGCATCAGTCAGGCGATAATTCGAGCACCTATCGATGGTGTGATAATTTCGGGCGATTTGAGAAAGCAGGTAGGAAGTGTATTGAGTAAGGGAACTTCGCTGTTTGAAGTTGCTTCTTCTCACAAAATGACGATTAAAGCGCAGGTGCCCGAAAGTGAAATCGATGAACTTCGAACAAACCTTGCGGGGATATTCGTACCGTACGCTCAGCCGAGCAAATCATTAAATATGAAAGTAACCAGAATATATCCGAGAGCACAGATAGTAAACGGGAAAAATGTGTATATTGTCGAAGCACAAGTTAATGCCAATGATGATTGGATTAAACCCGGTATGGATGGTTCTGCTTCTATTAATGTTGGTAAGCGGCGGGTATATTGGATTGCCTTGCATCGTGTTATTGATTATTTGAGATATAAGTTAGGACTATGAGCGAATCGGAATCAAAAAATCATAAACAACAAGCTGCGATGAATGACAGATTAAAAAATGTCAGGGTCGGTATAAGGTCTGATCTGGAGGTTACCCGACACGTATTTAATAATACGCCAGCTTATATAATACGTGATCCGCTGACATTCCGGAGTTTTAAGCTTGATGCGAAAGGATATTCAATATTTACCGCAATTAATAGGCATAAAGCTCTCGGAGAGATTTTCGATGAGCTTGTAAAGAACGGGACGCTATCGCTGGAGGATGAAGATAAATTTTATAGATTGGTATTTATGCTTCATTCTCTTAATTTTCTGAATCTGCCTGTTTCTGACAATGCGATGCTTTACAAACGCTACGTTGCCAAAAAACGTGCGTTATTGAAATCGAGAATTTTTGGCATTATGTTTATGAAAGTTCCCTTCTTTAATCCCGATGCCTTTTTGAACGCTACGATTCGTTATGTGAATTTTATTTTTACGAAATGGTTCTTTGCTATCTGGCTGACAATAATAGCTCTCGCTATTTTTATAATTATAAAGAATAGCGAACAGTTTTTTGCGCCTATCCACAATTCGTTTATCTTCAAACATATAATATATATATGGGCGATATTGATAGTTCTGAAAGTATTTCATGAATTTGGCCATGCGTATGCCTGTAAGCATTTCGGGGGATATGTTCCCGAGATGGGTGCGTTTTTTGTGATGTTTACGCCGTTAGCTTATGTAAATGCGACAGCTGCTTGGAGTTTCCCTCGCAAACGCGATAGAATAATAGTTGCGATGGGGGGGATGTATATCGAGCTTATCTTTGCCGCTATTGCTGTTTTTGTCTGGTTTACGACCGCACCGGGATTTGTTCACAGCATTGCGTACTATATAGTATTTCTCGCAGGCATTGCGACTTTATTGTTTAACATTAACCCGTTAGCACGGTTCGATGGTTACTATGCGTTAAGTGATTGGCTTGAAATTCCTAATCTCAGAGGTCAAGCGACGCAATATATCGCCAGCTTATTCAAAAAGACATTTTTAGGCATTACCAAAAATAATCTGTTCGTTCCGTTAAAAACGAAAATTATTCTGCTTACGTTCGGAATAGCAAGTATCATCTATCGCACTACGGTCATACTTGCAATAGGATTGACCGCTGCGTGGAAATTTGCGATATTCGGATTGATACTGTCAGCTATGTTTTTATTTTCGTATTTCGGAACAAAAATATATCGATTTGCGAAATATCTTCTTTGCTCGGAAGAAACTCAGCCGGTGCGGACTCGTGCGGTTGCATTTGCAGTAATTATTTTCATCGTTGCTCCGATTATTATGTTTACCATTCCGTTTCCGAACGTAGCTCAGCCAGCTGGCGTGATAGAAGCACAAGATGAATTTCCTGTTTGTGCAAAGGTCGATGGCTTTCTCGAACAAATAAATATTGTGCCCGGGCAGAAAGTAAATAAAGACACAATAATAGCGAAATTGCGAAACGATGATTGTGTAGAGGCATTTACGAGTGCTGAAACGAATTACCGTGTGTCGAACATTAGATATGATGCGTATCAAAATGTTGATATTGCAAAAGCTGTTCAGGAACGTGAATTGATGAAATCATATTTGTTTGAGCTAAAGCAGAAACGCAGGGATTTGGAAAATCTTACGGTTAAAGCGGGTTTTGACGGTTTGGTTTTACAATCGTTATTAAATACCGATACCGGCAGATATATCCGCAAAGGTCAGCCGATAGCTTTAATCTCAAACGGTAATTGGCAGGTACAGGCGGTTCTCTCGGAGCATGAATTTGCTACTATCAAGCCCAAAATAGGGGATAAGGTCAGGGTAAAAGTGTTGGCAAAGCCGTCTTATACTTTTGTCGGTGCGGTTAAGAGGATTGTGCCTGGTGGGACTAAGGATATCGATGATAACAAGCTGAACCTTACCGAAATAGCGGGTGGAGATATTGCGGTCAATCCGAAAACGAAAAGGGCGGAGCAAACCTATTTTGAAGTAACAATAGCATTACCCTTAAATACCGGTAATACGAATTGGCTTAAAAGCGGTATGAGTTGTCAGGTTTGGTATTCCGCATCTCCCGAAACCATTGGCTCGAAACTCTACAAAAAACTCTCCTTAGCAATGAATAAAATTCTCCAAGTCAAATAGATATTTACAATCTGTTATGACAATGTTATGATATGCGTTATCCGTAGTTTAGCTCTTATAGTGTAATTTTAATTTCGGGAGCGTATTTATGTCAGATATTCGTATTGCGATGCTGGGAATGGTCGAAGGCAACGGGCATCCTTATTCATGGTCTGCTATTATCAATGGCGATTACGATGCGAGAGTAATGGCGGATTGCGGATATCCGGTAATTCCGGAATATCTCGTTGCCAATAAGGATAAGCTCGGTATTGACGGTGCAAAAGTAACGTATGTCTGGACGGATAATTCCGAAGATGCCGAAAAAGTTGCCCGGGCGAGTATGATAGACAATGTTGTTTCCAAACCCGAAGATGTGATCGGTAAAGTCGATGCTGTTTGTATTGCCACCGATATAGGCTCGGAACATCTATCACGTGCAAAACCTTTCATCGATGCGGATATACCGGTATTTATCGACAAACCATTGACGGATAACAGAGATGATTTGAACGAATTCATCAAGTTGTACCGTGCTGGCAAGAAAATTTTATCGAGCTCGTGTATGCGATATGCGAAGGAAATTGCCGAATTGAAACAAGCGGATATCGGCAAGCTTTATCTTGCTACTGCATTTACCTGCAAATCGTGGGAGAGATATGGTATTCACGCACTCGAAGGACTATATCAGCTAACGGGTTCCGGCTTTACTTCCGTTCGCAACGTCGGGCAGAAAAATCGCGATACTGTTTTGCTGAAACACAAAAATTCCACAGACGCTGTTATCTGGGCGTACTATGATGCCTTTGGCGGATTCGGTGCGTATCAAGTAATAGGCGATAAAGGAGCAAGCTATTGTAAATTTTCGGATACATTTTACGCATTCAAGAGTCAGCTTGAAGCCTTTATCGAATTTGTACGTACTGGCAGTCAGCCTTTTCCTCCGGAAGAGACGTTTGAGATGATGGCTATCATAATCGCAGCTATCGAATCACGGAAAAATGATGGCAAAGAGATTTTGCTTACGGATATAATTTCCGAAAATGATTTACCGAAAATTTGAAAGGAGCAAAAATGAACGTATTGGATATGTTTTCGTTGTCAGGCAAGGTAGCTCTTGTAACGGGAGGAGCCGGGTTATATGGTAGGCAGATAGTAGAAGCGATTGCTGAAGCGGGTGCCGATACGATAATGGCGTCTCGAAATGTCGAGGCACTCAAAAAGCAGGCTGAGATATTTAACTCACAGGGATTGAACAATATTACCGTTCACAAGCTCGATCAGTCGGACGAAAATTCCATTCGTCAGCTTCGTTCTGATATTCTCGATAAGTTCGGTAAAATCGATGTTCTTATCAACAATGCGGTAGCTCGGCCGATGAAGGCGAATGTCTATGATCCTAATGCATTTGCCGAATCGATGAAAATCAATGCTACCGGCGTGTATATGATGAGTGAATTATTCGCTGAGCCTATGAAACAGCAAAAGTCGGGCAGCATTATAAATATTGCGTCCATACACGGGATGATAGGCCTTGACCCTACACTTTACGAAGGATTGGGATTTTCAAGTGCGGTTCCGGATTATTTTTTCCATAAAGGTGGGATGATAAATTATACGCGATATTTTGCTTCGATTCTCGGGCATTATAATATTCGTGTCAATTCGATCTCGCCGGGCGGCTTTTTCAACAACCAACCTGCCGAATTTGTCAAACGATATAATGATAGAACGATGCTCGGGCGAATGGCGGATGAAAAAGACCTTAAAGGGATAGTTGTATTTCTTGCTTCCGATGCCTCTTCTTACATTACCGGTGCAAATATTCCCGTCGATGCGGGATATACCGCTAAGTAGTCTTGTTAGGC
>WFQY01000537.1 GCA_015486815.1 Phycisphaerae bacterium
TCCTTATCATCGTTCTTACTGGTGGTTCGGTCATAGCTTACGGCTTGGAAAACAAAACACTTCCGACACTATCGATGGCATACCGCTGGCAATATTGGACTGCGGGCTGGAAGATGTTTAAGGATCATCCGCTAACAGGAGTCGGACCGGGTAGTTTCGGGCAATATTATCTGAAATATAAACTCCCGCAAGCTGAGGAAGAAGTTTCATCTCCACATAATTTTATTGTTCAGAGTTTTTGCGAATACGGGCTTATCGGCGGATTGGGGCTGATATTGCTCATAGTCGGGATATTTTACCAAATAGCGAAGAACAGCGTAATGAAATATCCACGGCAGAATGATGAAAGGCAGAATGATGAAACTAAAAGTTCCGCACCGATAAATCTTCTGTATCTTTGGCTCGGACTTTTTGCTGCCATTTTTATCTTCAATCAGACAAACCTTCCGGGGCTGATTTATCTGGTAGCTGAATATTTACCATACATGTTAATCTTCCCGCTTGCATTTGTTATCTGCTCGATGGTCGGTGATAAGTTCGAAAATATCGACAATTCGGAACCGCCTGTACTGTTTCTCGCTGGTGCACTTATCGTTTTTGTGCTTGGCAATCTGGTAAACTTTTCGCTCTTTGAACCGTCCACGCAAATGCTCTTTTTCTTTATAGCCGGGATAACACTCTCTGCCAGCAGAAATTCCAACGCTGAGGATATTCCCAAATCTGCTGCGAAGAAAAAAAATGTGCAGACTATCGCCTTTATCGTGATATTAAATCTCTACAGCTATTTTATTCTCATCCCGGCGGTACGTGCGGAACAAGCTGCATATATTGAGACATCCCAGCCTGAAAAATCCTGCAAACAATTCAAACTTCTCGCAAAGAGATATTCCTACGACGCATATCTTTCCGCACAAGCGGGTAACTGCATGCTTGCTCGTGCTCGGTCGAGCGATGACCCCGTTGCAACGATTAAGCGGGCGGCAGAATTTTACGTCGAATCATGTAAACGCAATAAATCTTCATGGAAAATGTTTGCCAAACTGGCACAGTGCGACCTGCTACTGAGTGATTTTGACAGGGAGAACAAATTCACCTGGCTCGAACAGGCAGAATCTCTCATGGAACATGCGCGAACCCTTGCCCCACGCTCAAGGTCATTAGCGAAGACCCTTGGTCTGATCTATTTCAACCACGCGATGCAGCAACATCCACCATCGAAGAAGATTATCGCAGCTGCCCGGAAAAACCTCAACGAGGCGATGCAGCTTAATGACGCATTACCGAAAAACTCAATCCGGCGATTCAGCAAAACAACGTTGAAACAAATAAATGCAGCCTTTACGTTCATAAACAGATGGTAGGGTAACCCCGTTGGGTGAGGGGTGAGTGGGGGGGCGACCTGATGTTCCGGCAGAGGATATTTGCGGAAAATAGGGAAAGATATTTTCGAGTTTTGCCGATAATAAACGGGTGGTAGTTTCTGTTCGAAAGGAAAAATATGAAAAAGAAAGTAATCGTAACGCTTTGTCTGGCAATGTTTTGCAGCTTTTCAGCCGGATGTGAACTCAATGGTGCCCTTAGTCTGGTGAATCCGGACTGTTATTCAAATGGCGCACTGACAGAAGACGAATTTAACGACCTGTCAAGCTGGGAAAAGCTTCTTTACGACAAAAATAGCTGCGGACTATACGAAAAGCAAAGCGTGGGCAATATCATCGACCATATCTTCTGAAAATGTTTCAGCATCGCACTAAGCGTTTCAGAATCGAAACGCGCTGATGTAGTCGGCCACTTCCAGTCGCAAAGCGTCAAGGCATAAATCGTTTTGTCTTAACGAGTTATATTGTGCCTGCATTTTTCCCACTTCGGCACACTTCTTGCTTATTATCTGACAGAGAGAATTTTACAGCAAGATAATATCAAGGAGAACGAAAGATGGAAAAACAGAAGAAGAAGGAAGACAGGGTGCAGCTGAAAATCACCGAGCTTATCGCACAGATTAAAACGATGCCCGAGCCTACGCGTTCGCGATTGATGGAGCTGGCTTGCGAGACGCAAAATCGACACGATCAGCTCAAGACCACCTTTGCCAAACTTCAGGATGGCATTGATTACCTTCGTCTGAATGTAAAATATCTGCTGTTTGATTTAGAAGCTACCAAACGGGAAAATCAGCAGTTAAAAAATATGCTGAACGATAAGTAGCTGATGGCAGAGCTGCGGTGTGTTATTGATTCTGCTCACCATCGGAAACATCGGTCGGAAGAATTTCGAGCCTGACACTGTTTATCTTCCGTTCACTTGCGTCTATTATGGTAAAGAGAAGGTTTCTGTACTGGAATGTTTCTCCGGTGGTGGGAATTTGCCCAAGACTTGAGAACAGAAACCCGCTCATGGTCTCATAGTCTTCGCTTTCGGGGATATGCAGCTTGTATTCATCGTTAAGCTCGTCAACTCGCATCCGTGCCTCGA
>WFQY01000538.1 GCA_015486815.1 Phycisphaerae bacterium
CGCTTTTGCTGTTCATAAGATTCCATATCCGATAGGTCTTCGAGAAACCATCGAGCTCGTTCGTAATTGGGTTCTATCGCCAAAATTTGTTTACAAACGTCGATTGCCTCGTCATATTTCTTTTCTCTGCGAAGAGTTAATGCCTTAGCGAACAGTTCCTTGATTTTGTTAAATTTTTCCTGCTGAATCTTTTCTTCTCTCTCCATTTTTTGACGTTCAGCTTCTTTCATTTGCAGAACGACTTGTCGCTGCTGATAAAGCTGTTGCTCGGTATCGATAAATTTAGCCAAACTATCGATATCGAGCATATATCTTTCGAATTGCTTTTGAGTAAACAGGTGCCTTACACGGAGCAGGTCTTGTCTGGCTTGTCTGAGCAGGTCTCGTGCTATGAGAAATTTTTTCTCGAGAACAGCTTCTCTGATTTTCTTTTCCGCCTGCTGATATGAAACGATTGCTTGCTGACGCTGAATCTCTCGTGCAGCTAATATCTCATCGAGTAGCGTAGGCTGGGGCTTAGGAGCTCTGCGAGGGACTTCCATCTTTACAGGCGTAATTACAGGCTTGGCTTTGTTAACAGCACGTGGTTTAACCGTTTGAACAGGTTTTACCTTTATCGGTTTTTCAACTTTTCTCGCAACGTCAGCTTTCGGAGCTGACGATTTGACAGATCGTGCCTGTTTGGGTTTTGACTTTACAGGGACTATCTTTATCTGAGGTTTAGGGGTTTTGGATTTTGCGGGTTTAGCTACATTGGCGGAAGAGGTCTTCTTTTTGATAATTGCAAGTTGGATTTCAGAGGCGTTTACTAACTGCTTAGGAATGTCTCCTTTATAACGAAGTACACGCGTAAACATTTTTTCGGCACCGGTGAAATCGCCTTCTTTCATTGCTCTTTGCCCGAGTTCGTAAGCTTGTTTTGCTTTTTTGTAATATTGATTTTTTCTGACGGCTTCGTCGAGGACTTTGTTTATATCCTGCAATTCTTTTTCCGATAGCACTTTTCCCTTGTTTGCTTCTTTGTTTTCTCTGCTTATTTTTCGTGCCTGACGAAGATAAATGATTGCCTGCTGATAATAGTGATGAGAAAAGGCTTGCATTCCCTTTTCCATAAGCATCTCAGGGTCATCCTTGACAGCGGCGGAGCAGACAAGAGCAAATGATACTATTATTAATCCCGAAAGCATAAGGACATTAAATCTTCTGGACAACAATGTTATATCCTCCAAATTCGTTTCCAATGTTATATTATCGGCACAAGAGTTTTGTTTCCTGTAGCAGATAATACAAAAACCTATTACTTATATGATGATATCTATTTATTGGATAGAAGTTTACCCTACACCTCGTCATTGTTCAAGAAAAAAAACAAATATTCTCAATGTCAGATTACACACAAAACATTACTATTGCAAGTGTCAATTAACCGTTTATAATGAAACTTGCAATATCGATTATAGTATAAGAATTCAAAATCGCAAATCACGTGATTTCCGGAGGAATGACAAAATGCTGTTTCGTCTGTTAATATTTATTGTCGTGGCGTACGGATTACTAATCGTAGGCTGTGGAAAAGAAGAAAATAAGCCCAAGCAGGCTTCCAAAATCGCTCGAAAACCGGCAAAATTATCTAAGCCTACTCCGCCCAGCTCCAAAAAACTCATACCCGCTGACGATAAGGACGATCCACGGTTTGCTCTTTTATTTCCCGAAAGCGATAAGGTCGCAGGGTGGATTAAGACATCGCCGGTAACGGGAGGCGGACGGGAAAAGGTCAGCTCCGTTTTGCCTCAGTTAGCTGACATTTTGAAACCCTTCGCTATAGAAAATATCTCCGCTGCCCGATATGAGAGGATATACAGAGGAAAAGTGGAGCAGGTAAACTGCTGTCTGATACGAGCGAAAAATTCCGACGATGCGTATGGTATGCTTAGCGTATCCTGCCCGGGGCCTGACGGTGCACAATTCGGCGATGTTACACGAACACTCGGTAATTCGCAGACATTTTCCGTCAAAGGTGTATATTTTGGTATTTTTCAGTCAAAAGGCGAAGATAAGGCACATTTGAGAAAAGGACTTGAAAGGTTGGCTGCTAAGATAATGTTCGAAATTGCTAGTCAGGGTGGTCCGCCTATGGTGGTGCAGATGCTCACTACCGAAGATATGCCACAAGCGACGGTATTATTTATGAGAAATCTCATAAGCATAACAGGCCCAGCGGGGAAAAATATAAAGAAAGCAATCGGGCTGAGTAATGTAGAATCGATGAATAAGCTGCTTGAGCTCGGAAAAGATGTCGATTTTGCACTTGCAAGCTATGAAAACAAGGATTGGCCTGGGCCTGACGTATTATGGATAGCGAAATATCCGACCGCTAAGCAGGCTTTCGCTGTCTATACCAAATATCGAAAAATACTCAACCGAGCATCGCCTGGCGGCAAATTGGACGAAAATACGATGATAAAAGCTCCTCGCGGAAGATTTTTGTTAGGCTGTTGGTCTATGGAAACGGAATCGCTGGCTCATTTGATGGGAAAAGCTTACGAACATCTACCATAATGAGGTATACAGTTAAAGAGACAAAGATTGTATACGCTGCCATCACACTTACGATGGAAAGATTAAGTAATTTAAACATCTTATAGAAGACATATGCAACGCAGGATATGTTTAGTACGCTTGAATAAGAAATACGAAGGATAATAATTATGGAAACGATGATGGAAGCTGTTGTTGATAATACAAGAACTAAAATATTAAAGCAGACAGAAG
>WFQY01000539.1 GCA_015486815.1 Phycisphaerae bacterium
AATCGGGTGAGTATTAGCTATTTTTGCTACCGGTATTACCATATCGGCATAAATCAAATCCGACGGGGCACTCGTAGTGCGCAAAAGTTTTATTTTATCATACAAGATATGTCCGACGTAAAAATTGATGGAAGCTATCCATGCATTTAGATAGGAATGTTTTGCTTTTGCAATCTTTTTAGCGGGAATGTCCGACATCTTCAACCCGACTCTATTTAGAATTTCTATTAAATTCTGATTTGATATCATATCGACGAGCTGACTTTCGATTATTTTGGTCTGTTTTGGCTTTTGATGTTCTATCGCCAAAATTTTTTCCATTTGTTTCAAAAAATAGACAGCGGTTTGTTTGGCAGAGGAAGATTGTTGTAATTTGTTTCTGCTATAAGTTGGCTTGGTTGTGCCAGCTGACGCTGACGGTAATGCTGATAGCGTTGCCAACAATATGCAGCATATATATTTTTTCATTTTTTATACCTTCCAGTTTTAGAAATAAATTATGATACGAAAAACCTGTGGGATAAACAATAATTTTATTACCTTTTTGCGCTCTGTTTTTTTATAATCTGGAACATTATTGCTAATTTACGAAAGGAATAAAAGTATGGCTGGCACTGACGGATTTCGTTACATCTTTCGTTATAATATCGATCCTCTTTATTATGCGGATGAACGGATAGACGAGCTTGTTCGGTTTTGTATAGACGCCCGAGCTAAAGAAGTGATGATGTTTATATATGCTGAGGAGTTGACTACAGGGCATACAACGATAGAAGAGCTGCGTCCGTATGTCGATATGTTCAAAAAGCTCAAATCGAAACTTTCGCAGCATAACATCGATTTGAGTCTTAATCCGTGGACGACAACATATCACACCGCACGCGGAAGAAAGCTCAAGCCTGGTCAAGACTTTACTTTGATGATAAGAGAAGACGGTACGGATAACGGAATAACCGCTTGTCCGTTGTGTCCGAATTGGCAGCAGTATATCTGCGAACTGTTTGCCTATCTGGCGAGGGAAGTCAAACCGATTGCTATTTGGGTCGAGGATGATTGGCGTTTGCATAATCACGGGCCTGGCGGTGGCTGGGGTGGATGTTTTTGCGAATTGCATTTGAAACGATTTTCGGAAAAGGTTGGGCAAAAGGTTACACGTCAGGAATTGATGGAGAAAATTCTCTCGCCTGGCGAGCCTAACCCTTGGCGTGAGAAGTGGATTGAGGTATGCAGAGAATCTTTGCTCGAGCCAGCTGAAAAGCTGCGAATTGCGGTTGAAAAGGCGAATCCGTCAACCAGATTGGCACTGATGAGTTCATCTCCCGATACGCACAGTATAGAGGGGCGAGATTGGTCTGCTTTGCAGAAAGCGTTAGGCGATAAGCCAACGTTTATGAGCAGACCACATATGTCGCCATATAGCGAAATGCCTGCAATCAGTACGCCACCTTCGGTTACGAGGCATACGATAGCGAATCTCAAAGGTGATTTGGAAATCTATCCCGAACTCGAAAATTCGCCACGTGTTGGCCAATATTCGAAAAGCGGAACATACAATATCTGGCAGTGCCTCAATGCCGCTGCATTCGGGTCGGACGGAATAACGATAAATCATTTTGATGTGATGGGTACGGGAATATCGCTTGACCCGTATATTGCAAAATTTTTCGCTAATGCCAAAGACAGACTCGATGCGATAGCAAAATTGAATATTGATGATAGAAGCTCTGACGGAGCGAGGGTATTGTTCAGCCCGGAAATTGCACGCTATATTCATAGCAAAGAATCCGATACGATGCGAGGGCTTACCAATCAATCGGATATGTGGGGTAAAACGTTAGCAATACTCGGTGTTGCTCATCACTTTACTGATGAGATTATTGCTGACGGTACGCCTTATGCGGTGTGCGACCAAACCTTGCGTGCGTTCAGCGATGAGCAGATAGAAAAGTTATTGTCCTGTCCCGTTTTACTCGATGCGATATCGGTTGAAATATTGGTCGAACGCGGATTCGGAAAATTGGTCGGTGTTGATAAGTACCGATGGGCACATTTATATAAAGATGTATGTAGCTATGAATTTATTGATGAGCCCGACAGTGAGATTTATGGCCTTGCGTATCCGAGAATGACCGCTCAACGATGTGCTAAAGATATGCTCGATATGAAAATTTGTGATAATGCTCGGATACTGTCGTGGATATGTAATCCGTGGCACGAGAAATTATTCCCCGGAGCGGTATTGTTTGACAACGAAGCGGGCGGAAAGATATTTTCTATTACTTATCCTCTGTTGGATCAGGAGCAATTTTTTATGGGATTTTTCAATATTTATCGCAGGACGATGATACAGAGGGTATTATTTAATCATCTTGCGCCGAAGGCAAAACTCGCTGCATTTGCCAATCATCCTGCTTTTTGTTATCGTGCCGAGACAGGCGAAGGGACGTTTATCGCAGCAATAAATATTTTGCTCGATAAAGCGGACAGATGTGTTTTTCGGTTGCCTGTTGGCCAGCTTGATACGAAGAATATTAAGGTACTCAACGAGCGTGGTAAGTGGGAGTCTGTAAACGCTACTACAATCACAACAGACGGAGCTGATATATTGACTATCGAGCGGGAAATTGCTCCTCTTGATGGAATTTTTGTGTTGATATGAGTATAATGAAATTTTCTTTAATTGCAGGAGATAATAATTATGAATATTCCTCTTTCGAGTCAGGACATAACTCAGCTTGAAATTGACGCTGTCAATGAAGTGCTGCGGTCGGATCGGCTGAGTATGGGGCCTAAAATTATCGCCTTCGAGCAAGCGATTTGCGATTACGTAGGCTGTAGATACGCAGTAGCTGTAAGTTCCGGCACATCCGCCCTACATTTAGCGATGATAGCTGCCGGTCTTAAAGAGGGCAATGAAGTCATTACAAGTTCGTTTAGCTTTATTGCTTCTGCAAATTCGATTTTATTCGTAGGCGCAAAGCCGGTGTTCGTTGATATCGACCCTGATACTTGGCAGATGGATACGAATAAAATTGAACAAGCGATTACCGAAAAGACCAAAGCAATTCTGCCCGTGCATATATTCGGCCAGCCCTGTCAAATGAAACCGATTATGGAAATAGCGAAAAAATATAATCTCACGGTTATCGAAGATTCTTGCGAAGCTATCGGAGCGGAAATAGACGGACAGAAGGCTGGCACGTTTGGTTTGTGCGGAGCGTTTGCGTTTTATCCGAACAAGCAGATAACGACGGGCGAAGGTGGAATGTTGTTTACGAATGATGAAAATGTAGCTCGTCTGGGGCGTGCTTTGCGC
>WFQY01000540.1 GCA_015486815.1 Phycisphaerae bacterium
GGTTTTAAAAGAATAATTTTTCTATTTAATGAGCTGGGAAAGCGTAATCTAATTGTATCTTATACCTGCTAAATTTGCTCGGTGAACTATCTGTATAAGCATGAAAGGCCTTTGACGAATGAGGTAAGATATTTATTATTGGAAGATCAGCTACTTCCACCAAATTATTGCTATCGTCATATAAACTTATCTTGAATAGAGCACTCTCGTACTTGATATTGGAATTATTATATATTTCCCCTATTAGCTCTCCTCCACTTAAAGATGATTTTATTGTGATTGGAGTTTTAACATACCAGTTACCTTCTATTTTAGATAGCTTAGGAGTAGATAAAGACGGATGTTTTTGGGGAGTTTGGCTATGTTGATTTGCGGTAGATTTTGCTCTATTGTGTTGCTTCATCTTTTGCTTAAAGTATTTTTTGAACCAAAATACATAATGTTTATTGTCCTGTACGGTAATTTTGAGCTTACGTAATTGTTCCTTAAGATTGGCAATTTCCGCTTGCAGAGTTTTTATTTGTACTTTTAACTTAGCTATTTCATTTGCCGGCTGAGTTGTAGTAGATGCGGGCATATACACACTAATGAGTAATAAGAGTATTAATGCTTTCATTTTATACCTCCCTCATTAAAGATATTTTTATTCTGCGAAGTTGAGCACTCAAGTTTGAGCTTTTCAATTTGCAATATATCACGGTTAAAATCATAAATCAAGTGGATAATAGGTTTTGCGATATATCATCGCAAGTAGAGCAAAACAGTCGGGAAATCTTATGATGGCTTAAATAGCGACATTCTGACATTCTCAAGTGCGAAGCATGCCGTCGGTGAATGTCAGAACAAGGAAATATGCATTGAAACAGTGGTTTTATGCCGATTCGGGACATTCTAACATTCTTAAGAATGTTAGAATGAGAATCGCAGAATATGGGCGAGAAATGCAATATTCAAGAATGACAAATGTTAAATGTTGAATGATAAATGTTAAAGTATATGAAAATGCTCTCTGGCAATCATTTAAACAGGTTCAGCAGAGTCGCTTCGATACGTTCAGCCCCAATGGGACTGAACACTCAGCGACCGGGGTTTTCCCAATGGGATTTCGCTACGCTCAACGTTTCACTCAACGCTTCGCTCAACCCCAATCCGCTGGGGCTGACCTGCGTGTCCGCCCCTAATTTTTGGGCAGACACATAGGTCTGCCCCTACATATCTATCGGGATTTTTGCATTGTTTGTAATTTGCAATTTCATCTCGCTGGTAGATTGTTCTTGATTATTGGCTGATGCAATATCAAAATATCTGCATTGTGTCATTTATTAGGAAGGTTGACGATGTCGAAAGTTGCATTTGCCATAGCTGCTCATCCGGACGATATAGAATTTATGATGGCGGGGACGATGATTCTCTTGAAAGAAGCGGGATATGAGCTTCACTATATGACAATCGCTAACGGCTCGTGTGGCAGTGCTACGCTTGACAGGGACGAAATAGTCAAGATACGTGCGGAAGAAGCTCTATCGGCAGCTGAATTCATCGGGGCTAAATATCATCCGCCACTCGTAGATGATCTTGAAATATATTACGAAAGAGAGACGTTGGCGAGACTGACAGCTATTGTCAGAGAAGTAGCTCCGCAGATTCTACTTGTGCCATCGCCCGAAGAATATATGGAAGACCATAGCAATACGTGCAGGCTTGCAGTGTCAGCGGGGTTTTGCAGAGGGATGAGGAATTTTCCGACAAAACCAACCCGCACGCCTATAGACAATGAACTTGCGGTATATCACGCTCTGCCTTACGGATTGAAAGACTCGCTTAGGCGGCCTATCGTGCCTGACTTTTTTGTCGATGTAGCTTCGGTCATCGGGCAAAAGCGTCAGATGCTCGCTATGCACAAAAGCCAAAAGGAATGGTTAGACCATAGTCAGGGTATCGACAGCTATTTGAAAACGATGGAAGATATGTCAGCTGAGGTGGGGAAGATGTCCGGACGGTTCGACTATGCGGAAGGTTGGCGGAGGCATTCGCATCTTGGCTTCGCTGCGAGCGAAGAGTTTGATCCGCTTATTGACGCAATAGGCGATTCGGTACAAGAAAATAATAATGCGGAAAACAGGTAATTCGAAATTCGGAGGTAATGAAAAATGGCAAGACCTTTGAGTAAAATCGCTCCCGATTGGTGGGATTATACGACGATTGATAAGGAGATTCTGACGGACGCCGCTAAGCTTACGCCTAAGCAGATGCTCGGATTATCGCGGAAGGGATTTAAGGTGGTGTTTTATGATACGCTTGAGGATTTTTATCTCGCTGAGGCATTGGAATATATCGAAGCGTGGAAACAGGCGAAAGAGAGTTCCCCAGCGGGCATCTGCGGGCCTATCGGGCCGACCGAGCAACTGCCTCTTGTCGCTAGGCTTGTAAATGCGATGGAGCTTTCACTTAAAAATGCGCATTTTTGGGGAATGGACGAATGGGTTATCGATGGGAGGGAAGTTCCGTTCGAACATCCGCTTTCTTTTGCACGTACCGATATGGAGCTTTGCTTTAATCGTATCAAGCGCAAATATGCTATGCCGAAGGAAAATCTTCATTTTCCAAAAGCTGACGTTCGCGAATATGTAAAGAGTTGGGATGGTGTTAGGTGTGTGGTTATGCAGGGCGGACAGGGAGATATCAAACACTGGGCGTTTAACGACCCTGTGCGTCGAAAGGGAAAATATAAAGACAATCCCCCAAGCCCCGAAGAGTATCTCAAATTGAATACTCGCGTTGTGGATTTGCATCCGGTAACGATTATGCAGAACGCACGGACATCGGGTGGTGGGCAATTAGACCTCGTGCCGACGCAGGCTGTTACTGTCGGGTCTATTCAGACCTGGCGTGCGGAGAAAGTCTCGATTTGGCACGCTGGTATGCATGATAATCCGTTTGGGATGAGATTGACGACGTTGATGATAGCAAAGAAGATTCCCGATAGTGCTGTGCCTATGTCGCTTTTGGCATTGCATCCGAATGTTCAATTTAACTTCTATCGTCCGGCAATCGGTACGTGTCAGGTAGAGATGCACTAAAAGAATTTTATTCGATGTTTGATATTTGTTTGATGCATCGTGTTGGCTTGCCTCTGATTAGCACGTCTATGGTTGCTCCGCTTTCGATTTTCGGGGTGATAATAAATCTTTTATTTCCGACAAAAATTGTGTAGTATAATTGCAGCAAGAAGTTTAAAGGAAGCAAGATGGTATTAAGCAAAGAATTGATAGAAATTATGGTCTGCCCCGATTGTCGGGGTAAAGTAACCGAAGCTGACGGATTTGTGGTGTGTAGCTCGTGTGGTAAGAAATATCCGATACGAGACGGAATACCTATAATGTTAATAAACGAGGCAATATCTTCGGAAGGCTCGAAAGACGGTAAGGCAAAGAACGAAAATCCGTAAATCCCGATAGTACAATGATAGCGATTATATCAGACATTCACAGCAATCTCGAAGCTCTGCAGGCGGTTATGGATGATATCGATTCGCGAGGTATCAAACGCATAATCTGTCTGGGTGATGTTGTAGGCTATGGCCCTAACCCGCACGAATGCCTTGATATAATCATTGAGAGATGCGAAGTATGTATCTGTGGTAATCACGATGTAGCGGTTTTTTACGAGCCTTATAGCTTCAATTTGGGAGCGGAGCGTGCGGTGTATTGGACACGCAACCAAATAGAAGAGCATAACTCGAAAGCAGCGAGAAATCGACGGATTCAGTTTTTAGGTTCGCTTCCGGTAACTTACGAAGGCGATGGTTTTTTATGCGTTCACGGCTCGCCTCGCAAGCCTATAAATGAATATCTTTTTGCTGACGATGTATTTAATAATCCCAACAAATTGCTTGATAATTTTCGTCGGCTCGAGCAGATGACGTGCTTTGTCGGGCATACTCACGTTCCGGGTGTGTTGCTTGACGATCCGTATTTCGATCCGCCCGATGAGCTGGCAGAAGCGAATCATTTTGAGCTCGCTGAACAGGCGATTATCAACGTAGGCTCGGTAGGTCAGCCGAGAGATCGCGATTGGCGGGCAAGCTATGTCGTTCTCGACGATCAAGCTGTGGAGTTTGTGCGGGTCGAATATGATATAGATAAAACGGTAGCAAAGATTCAGAAGATTCCCCAGCTTGACAATTTCCTTGCGGACAGATTGAAAGAGGGCAGATAAAACGTGTCTTATAGCTATGATAGCGATGATAGCCCGATAGAAAAATTCGACGAAGCGAGTGTCTCATCACATTCATCACACAATAC
>WFQY01000541.1 GCA_015486815.1 Phycisphaerae bacterium
GCTGGCGTATGGGAGAGGAAAAAGTCGAATATTGGCACGAAGCGTATGAAAGTTTCGCTGGCAGAAGAAAAATCAGCGATGAATTCGCTGGCAAAAAATAGAAATATGATTTTTTGGGGGCGAAGCGATAATAATTTATCTCGTCTATAATTTACTCGTCTATTTGTTGTAAATATTGGTTTACATTCCTCGTATTTATAGTTAATGTGTTAGGATACCGGTAAACAGTATCTTTATGTTTGGAAGGACTACTTATGTCGGCACAACCTATTACATTAGCTATAATCGGAGCAGGCAGCAGGGGAATGCATGCGTATGGTAAATATTGTCTGGATCATCCGGAAGAAATTCGGGTAGTAGCTGTAGCTGACCCGCGCGACTATAATCGCAATGAGATGGCTAAGCAGCATAACATTCCGACGGAAAATGTCTTTACCGATTGGCGGGAGTTGCTCTCGCGTCCGAAGTTAGCGGACGCTGTTGTAATTTCTACGATTGAGACGATGCACAAAGCCCCAGCGATAAAGGCAGCTGAGCTCGGATATCATATTCTACTGGAAAAGCCTATGGCTCCCGATGTGGAAAGTTGTAAAGCGATAGTGCAGTCAGCTAAGAAGCATAAAGTCATTTTGATGGTCTGTCATGTCCTGCGATATGCGAAATATTTTGCGAAGATAAAAGAGCTCGTCGATTCCGGTAGGATTGGCAATATTGTCAGTATTCAGCATTTGGAAGGGGTTGGCTGGTGGCATCAGGCGCATTCGTTTGTCAGGGGCAATTTTCGAAATGTCAAAGAATCGTCGTTTATGCTTCTTGCGAAGTCCTGCCATGATATGGATTTTATAAATTGGTTGATTGGTAAGAAATGTCTTCGCGTGTCTTCATTTGGCGATTTGAAACATTTTCGTCCTGAAAATAGACCAGCGGAAGCAGCTGACAGATGTATCGATTGTATATTGGCGGATGATAAGTGTCCGTATTCAGCGAAGAAATTTTATTTCGATAAACTCAATAGCGGTGAGCACCATTGGCCTTTGGCGATGCTTATTACGGAGTTTACCGAGCAGGCGTTGACCAAGGCGCTTCGCGAAGGGCCTTATGGTAGATGTGTCTATGCGTGCGATAATGACGTTGTCGATCATCAGGTAGTTGCGATGGAATATGAAGACAGGATATCAGCATCGTTTACGATGTGTGCATTTACGCCTCACGGAAGATTTACGCGTATATTCGGAACAAAAGGATTTATCGAGGGCAAAGAAGGTACGTTGCGAATACTCGATTTTACCAGCGGCCAATGGGAAGAAATAGAGATGGATGTATCAGGCGGTCATAGCGGTGGAGATGAAGGATTGATGCAAGCGTTCATACAAGCTGTCAGAACGGGCGATGAAAGATATTCACGAACAGGCCCCGATGTAACACTCGAATCGCACCTGATTACTTTTGCAGCTGAGCAAGCAAGACTCGAAAAGCGCGTCGTTGAAATGAAAGAATTTGAATAAGAGATAATCGCAGCAAAATCCGTCCGAAAAAATGACATATCAGCGAACAATATTATCTGCTAATCCGTCCGTGGAAGAATTGACGCGGGTTCGTCTCGATTACGAGGAAATTTTGCTAGCGAATTTGAAATTTATCATCGAGCGTTATAAACGCCGGCGGGATTATCGCTGGATAGATACGAAATTTGATATTCTTGCTGGCAGAGATTATCCCGATGATGACGCGATGAGGGGATACAAAACCGTTTACGGCTGGATTCAGGGCAGGGGGCTTGAAGCGTTAGCTACGATTCTGAAAGAACATTCCGAATTTCACAATCGGGAAAAGTTTTCCGCATTGGCAGCTGAATGTATTGCTATTTTGCGGGATGTTTTGCACAACCTTTACGATGTATGGCAATGCAACAACGGGCATATTACGTTTATGATGGATGTAGCGGGTAAGTCTATCGTGCCGATCAGAGGCAGCGGATATACGATAACGGATGTTTTTTGCTCGAAGGGTATGTTAGCAGCAGCGAGCGTTTTGGGCGAGAAAGAAATTCTGAAAGATGCTATTGATTATTGTTTGAGTTGTTATCGATCGGTTATTGACGGAACGATAGTGAATGATCAGATAGTATTTGATGCCAAAAATCCAGCTGTTGCGCAAGAGGGGAAGGTTTCACACGCTCCTTTTATGTTGGAAATCGGAGCGATGGCTCTGCTTGCGGAACACGCTGAACTTAATAATATCGTTCGAATGGGGTTCACGGTTATCGAGCATATAATCGAGCATCACATAAATATAAACAATAAGTGGGATAAGCTCGAGCCGTTTGATTTTGTCGAGTTTATCGATTCGCGAGGTGAACTTTTTGTTACGGATGGCAGGATTCTTTCCGACCCGGGCCATGCGATTGAGTTTGTCGGATTGTCGCTAAAGTTTATAGATGTTATCAAATGCAGGCGGATGGCAGATTATAAAGAAAATAAAAAATTAGCTGGCATTGCGGATGTGCTTTATCCTGTTTTGATTCGGAACTTCAGAAGGGGGTTTAATGCGAAGACAGGCGGGATTTACAAGACGGTTGATTTGCTCATGGGTGAACCTGTCAATTCCGATATGCCTTGGTGGTCGCTACCGGAGACGATGCGTGCTGCTATTAAAGGGGCGAAGCTGTTTACGGAAACCGAGAGAAAGCAAAATTGTCTTGCGATTTTCGGTAAATCTCATAATGCATTTGTTTCGCATTATATTCGTGAGGACAAATATCTATTAGCTGTCCAAACGCGTGATGAAAATGGCAATATGGTCAGCAGAATTCCCGCGACGCCTGATATTGACCCGTGTTATCATACGGGCTTGAGTTTGCTTGATTGCATAGTGGATATGGATGAAATAAAATTGCAATAAAAGTCGGGACAATTATTTCTTGCAAATTATAAATTAATTTATAAAATGCAAAATATGATAGATCGCAAACTTAAAAAACTGCTTCTCGAAAGACTTAAAGTTTATCCTGCGGTTGCTATTGTCGGGGCCCGTCAGTGTGGTAAGACGACTTTGGCAAAATCAATAAAGGGAATTTATTTCGATCTCGAACAGGAATCTCAGCGATTAAGTCTTGATCTGCAATGGGATGATATAATTACGGATAGAAAGTTGATTATTTTAGACGAAGCTCAATCGTGGCCTGATATATTTCCGCGTCTTCGAGGGGCTATTGATAGTGTCAAACGGAAGGGTAAGTTTCTGTTACTCGGTTCTGTTTCTCCTTCTCTTATGCGTCATATTTCCGAATCGTTAGCGGGTAGATTATCATTGGTAGAGTTGACACCTCTGTTGTTGTCCGAGCTTAAAACACAAGCTTCTCGTAAACGTCGATGGTTGTGTGGTGGGTATCCTGACGGAGGAGTTCTTGAACCTAAACGTTATCCGCAATGGCAGATTGATTATCTTACACTACTTACTCAGCGTGATTTACCAAACTGGGGACTGCCCGCTAAGCCTCAGATGACGATGCGTCTGTTACGAATGTTAGCTGCCCTGCATGGCCAAATATGGAATGCTTCACAAGTCGGACAGAGTTTGGGGCTATCCTATAACACGGTCAATAGTTATCTCGATTATCTGGAGGGTGCTTTTCTGATTCGCAGATTACAGCCGTATCGATCAAATATAAAAAAGAGGCTTATAAAGAGCCCGAAAGTATATTGGCAGGATAGTGGGCTGTTACATTCTTTACTTAATATTCCCGATGAGAATAGTTTGCTTACTCAGCCATGGGTCGGTGCAAGTTGGGAAGGTTTTATTATAGAGCAAATACTCGGTGAGCTTGCTGCGAGTGGTAAAAATGTCGATGCATATTATCTGAGAACAAGCGACCAATATGAGCTTGACTTGGTGTTGGATTTCGGAAATGAGCTATGGGCAATTAAAATTAAGCTGACAGCATCACCTACCCCTAATGATATGAATCGTTTGAAAAAGACATCCGATATGATAAGTGCTTCGCGTTGTTTTCTGATTTCACGTACACGTAGTAGTGTCGGTGATAGATATGAAGTCTCGTGTAATATAGAAACGTTCATAGAGCAAATACACTCTAATCTGTGAATTGATTGTGTGATATATGGTTATTCATTTTTCCATTGCGGAAAGTTCTGCATAGTAGTTTTCTATCAGTTTACGCATAGCGGGGGGGATTTCGTTTATGTCTGTCGATTGTATCTGAGCGTTGAGTAGTTTCGGGATTTTTATAGCGGGACGGTCGAGTTGAAATTTACTCGCGATGAGTGTTTTGCTGGTACGCAACGAATTGAGAATGATGGTTTTTCTCGCAAGTACACTTCGATATGCCCTGCGATCCATATCGGAAAGATTTTTAGCCAGCAGAGCGGTTATTTTATCAAGCTGAAAATTGCCCCAATGATGCTTTTGAGCTTGAATGCTCGCGAGTTTCGCTTTCATTAGCAGTACCGCTTGTTTATGCCTCAATGCCCCTAATTGAGGATTCGGTGTTTTCGGAGTATGTCCGGTCAGCCCTTCAGCTCCTGCACCCGATAACTTTCCACCACCGGTAGCACCGCCTGGTGAATCTTTTGATAGGTCTTCTATCTGACCCGATTGAAAAGCATCTTTGGTAAGTCTGGTCGGTGTACGTCTGCCTCCTTTTCCGTATGCGGTTTTCTCAACGAATTCGCCCGATGAACGTCCGGTTCTGCCTTCGCCCGACCTGCCTGCAATTTCGCTATTGTTTGGTAAAATATTGCCTGTGATGCCCTTGGCTGAATAATTGCTAATAGGTCCTTCGGATACATCCCAGCCAGCACCTTTGTCAAGCGAATCTGCCCACGAGCTTGTGGTGTCTTCTATTTCATCGTAAAGGTCTTCTTCCTGCTCGATCAAATCGCCTACAATATCTTCAAGCTCTTCAGGCAGCTCAGCGAGTGGAACGTCTATCGGCTCGGAAGGTTCTTCCAATTCCCATTTGGTTCGGTCGGGTTTGTGTGCAAGCCAACGTTCGAGATTGTGAGTAAGCTCTTCTGCCAGTTCGAGACCTATTTGTTCAGCGGAGACAGCCATCTTTATACTTTTCTTTTTCATTTCGTCAGCGGATATTTGCACCTGACTTTGAATTTCGATAAGCTCGTCGCGAGTAACAGTAGCTGAAAAGTCCTGATCCGCAACTTTGTTCATATCATTGACAGCTTGCTGGAGAAATTTTTCCCATTGCTCCTGTAGCTGAGTTAGTTTATCGAGCAGTGCTTTGTCGTTTTGCGAGAAATCTTCGGGGCTTTTCGGAATCAGCGAAGCGGAAGATTTTATTGCAAGCTCCTGAGCCTTTGTAAATTCCTTCAGCAGCTTAGCTAATTTTTCCATCGCCTGCGATGTGTCAATAGGATTAGCGGGTTCGGTAGTCTGATTTTTTTGAGTCAGGTTGAGTTTGTCGAGCATCTCAATTAACGATTGCAATGTGAGAATGATTTGATACTGAAGGTCAGCGAGAGATTCAGACTGCGAGATATCATCTTTCAAAGATTGTGCGATGATAGTTGCTCTGTGTGCGGTATCGTTTGCGAGACTCGCGAGTGTTTTCGCAGTATCAATAAGTTCGGACGGATATTTCTTTGCTGCGAGTCGTTTCAGCATAGATTCTATCTGCCGTTGGCCTGTTGCGATTGGTTTCGATTGGTTAGGATTTTTTAGCGAAAGCGTTTTGGTGCGAATTTGAATTTGCAGCTTAACTATCTTTTGAAGCTCGTTAATTAACGAAGTACCGACAATCGAAAGTCGATTATTATATTGTTCCGATGAGATGATATTTATCTTGTAATGTCGTGATGTGCTGGTTTGTCGGGATTTGTTCGCAAGATTACGATTATCTTTCGCTTGTGCCCAATATTCGATAGTACTGCCGATAGGAATATCAGCGGGTACGCTTAAAGTTATGGTGGCTGAATATTTTGCAGCCTCTGGTTTTAGTTCAGCTATGATTTTGGTTTGTCTCGCATCGATCTTCATCAGCAGTTTGATTTCCGTCAGTTTATAGTCATCTTGTGCGGTGATGATAATTTTCAGTTTTTCACCTGGCGGTAATGAGACATCTTCACCGGGGTCTGCTATTCTTATTTCCGGCGGTTGGTCTTTTATTACTTTTATTATCGGCAGATATTGGTTTTCGTCGGTTGGTTGACGCAATAGCTTATTGCCGAATTTAGCGAGAATTGCATATTTGGTATCGTTTGCGGGTAGATAGTCGAGCTGAAGAATTTGTCCGCTCGGCTCGGGTTTAAATAAAAGCGTTTGTTGGCTTTTGATTTGCAATGAAGCTGAGGTGAGATTTTTTATTTTTCGTATTTGCATCGTCAGTCGAGTGCCTTCGGGAATTGTAATATCGGTAGCGGTATTGGCTAGTTGTTTATCAGGCTGATGAAGATATTTCGGATAGTGTGCTGAAATGTAAACGGGAAGATTTTCGGGAATAAGGATATTGTTAGTTGCTTTGCCTGATTTCGTCGCGGACGTTTGGCTTAACTTGTGCGTTTTAGGATAGAAAAGGGCGGATAATCCCGCTCGTGTCTGTTTTTGAGCTATTAGAAATACGGCAAGACAGGCAATAAGAATAGCTGCGGTAATTGTTGCGGGGGTTTTGAGCTTTTTTGCGGGTATAACGGTTTGCGGATTGACTCTCGCTGCTGCCTGTGATGATTCCACCAATAATCGATGAATAAGCTTGTTAGGCCAAATTTTTTCATGCGATAGTTGAAGTGCGTTTATGAGATAGTTATGTTTTAGGTTGCTTCGTTTTTCCGCAATCTCTGCCAGCTCAAACCGATCGGGTTGCGATATGATAAGATATATAACACCCGCTGGCCCGAAGCATATCGATATTAGCCAAAGTGTTAGCATTGTCCAGCGGAGAAAATCGGGCAGGGGAAAAAGAGCAGCTAAATATATTACAAACATACTCGTAGCGAGAATTATCGAAATCCACATAAGAAGTATTCTGCACAGCTCGATTCTGAGCCAACGCCTGCGGATTAGCTCGATAACGGTCTCTATGGGGTTCATCAGCGAAAGATGCTGCGTTTCGGATTGTATCAGCTGACGGTTTTCCATAACAAATAATTATAGAACAGATGTTTGATTCTTACAAAGGTTTGTGGTATTTTCTAATATTTGTTGTTTCCCTTTATTTGTTAAACGGAATTACAGGAAAAATATTACATTGTTTTTGGAGGTATTAAAAAATGTCAGTTAGTATAGAACAGGTACACGCGAGAGAGATTTTGGATTCACGAGGCAATCCGACGATTGAAGTCGATGTGATGCTTGCAGATGGTAGTTTTGGTCGAGCTGCTGTTCCTTCCGGGGCATCGACAGGCGAACACGAAGCAGTCGAACTTCGCGATGGTGATAAGAGCAGATATATGGGCAAAGGTGTTACCAAAGCGGTCGAGAATGTCAACGAAAAGATAGCACCGGAAATCCTCGGGCTCGACGCACGTCAGCAGGAAGTAATCGATAAGGTAATGATAGATTTGGACGGTACCGAGAACAAGGGCAAACTCGGTGCGAATGCGATTCTTGGCGTTTCATTAGCGGTTGCAAAAGCAGCAGCTGAATATTGTGGCCTGCCTTTGTTCAGATATATAGGCGGTGCCGGTGCACACGTTCTGCCTGTGCCTATGATGAATATTCTCAACGGTGGCAAGCACGCTGACAATACCGTCGATTTGCAGGAATTTATGATTATGCCTTATGGTGCCGATTGCTTTGCCGAAGCGCTTCGTATGGGTGCGGAGGTATTTCACACGTTAAAGAAAGTGCTGAAGGAAAAGGGCTACAGTACAGCTGTTGGCGATGAAGGTGGATTTGCGCCTAATCTCAAATCGAATGAAGAAGCTCTTGATGTGATTATGGAAGCTATCGACAAAGCCGGCTATAAAGCGGGCGAAGATATCTACATTGCACTCGACCCTGCCGCCAGCGAGCTTTATGACAACGAGAAACAGGCATATCATTTCTTCAAGAGTGATCCGGACAAATATGTTACGGGCGAAGATATGATAGAATTTTTCGAGAAGCTCATCGATAAATATCCGATCTATTCGATAGAAGACGGCTTGGCGGAAGATGACTGGGAAAGCTGGTCGAAGATGACAGAGAGATTGGGCGATAAGATTCAGATTGTAGGCGATGATATTTTCGTTACCAATCCTCAACGTCTCGAACGTGGGCTCGAAGAACACTCAGCGAACAGTATTTTGATAAAGCTCAATCAGATAGGTACGTTGACCGAGACTCTTAATACTATCAATCTTGCGATGCGTAACGGATGGTCAGCTGTTGTTTCGCATCGTAGCGGCGAAACCGAAGACAGCACGATAGCTGATTTGGTAGTGGCTACGAACATAGGCCAGATAAAGACCGGTTCCGTTTGCAGGTCGGAAAGGATTTGCAAATACAATCAACTACTGCGAATCGAAGAAGAGCTTGGCGACGCTGCTGTCTTTGGTAGCAAGGTATTGTAATAATTCAAACTGACCGATTTGATATGACAGCATTTATTCCCACTGCGTCATTCCGCACGAAGCGCAGCGGAGATGCGGAATCCACTTGGTTGATGAGAATATGGATTCCCGCACCAACGGCATCTTCGA
>WFQY01000542.1 GCA_015486815.1 Phycisphaerae bacterium
CATAAGACCCATACGCCTTCCTGCCTGAAAAACACCTGACTTCAACGCCCCCTCGAAAAACGGTTGTAAGTCTTTAAATACTGAAAGCAAGTTTGATTTTGGGTGTCCCGTTGCTAAAATGCGGGTTAGCGGAGGATTTTAGAGTGAATAATATTTGCAAAATAAAATCTGCAAATTTCCACAAAATTATTGACGTAACTTATTAACGTAACCATTGACGTGATATAGACATTTAATCTGAGCTGATATACCGCTTATGCCAATATGCGAGCTGCCAGCCAGCCATATAGTATCCGGAAACTTTTTTGATAGGGGTTTCGATATTTTTCTTTTGTGGTGTGGTGAGAAATTTTGTGTGCAAAATGATACCCGATTTAGCTGTCTTGGTGAGAATCTTTTCTGCGATTTGTATCGGTTGATATTGGTTGAAGATTTCTGCGTAATAGACAGCATTAGAAGCTACCAATGTGGAAACACCGTGAAGATATTTAAGGTTTTTGTCGTGTGGTGGGTTTGGCTTTGCGTAGCCTGTAGGGTTGTGTAGGCTTTTCAGGCAGAGTTTATAGTTATATCGAATTGCTTTTTTCCAAATAGCGTTATGTTCGGGGCGTAGCTTTATTAGCTGATGTAGCGAACGAATTATCATATTTCCCATATTGCCCGAACAATACGGAATTTTTGTTAGCCAATTACGCCTTTCATAGAATACATCATACCAGCAGCGAAAGATTTTTCTCCGTGAAAAACGATACGCAAGTTCCATCAAATATAGAAAAAAAGCTATCGGATGCGAATATGTCCAGACGGTAAATTGCTTAAAGTACATTGTTGCAAAATTGTGAGATTCCCACCAGTCCGCCCAACTTATGATTGAGTCTTTGATTTCCTTTTTTATCTTCGTATCCGAGGTCATTTCATAGAGTTGATGGAATGCGAGAACAGCTTTGCAATATTGGTCTGCCGATGTTTCTTTGCTTTTGGCAGTGTCCTTAATACCGCCATAGGGTTTCGGTAAAAATCCGATAGACTGTTTGTTGCCTTGCTGCGATATCTTTTTCAGAGCGGTATAGCATCTCATAGCTATTTCATAAGCATCACCTTCGGAGGTTGTCAGATAGCGATATAATTGAGCTGACATATAATCAGCTGTCGCCATTATCGAGTCTTCATAATTCAGATATAATCTTTTGTGTCTATTAGGAGCGTCGATTTCTTTGAAAACAGTTTTACATTCTTTTAGAGTAAAGGGCTTGTTTGTCTGAGCGTTTACGCCGTCCAAAACGATGCCGTCTTTGTCAATCATATATGATTCGATATAATCCCGTATAGTTGATTCATATTTTTCGAGCGATACTGCAGATGACATAATTCGGATTACTCCTTGAATTTCATAATACCAAAATTTTGCGGGCTATGGAATGAATTGCAATAAAAGCCACTCCACATCATATATTCTATCCCGCCTGTATTTGTCGGTTTGTTTCTACAAAAATTTATTCCCCATTGCGAATTATTTTTCGGCATACTTTTCAGACTTGTGAACGGAATACAGATTTCAACAGTCCATTTCTTTTTTGTCAACTCCACATTCGCTTTGGCTTTGAGTTTAAGATTTACTTTATGTTGGTTCTTCCCAACGTAGTAATTACCATTACAGCTTACCACAATATGATAATAAGTTTTGTGGTCAAAATCGGTATCGAGAAATAATTCGACACTATCATCGCCCCACGGAGCGGTTTTTGAATCATTACTAACAAATAGTTTTGCTTTTTTCGATTCGTTGCAAACGAAAGCTGCATATAAATTTTTACTATTCCAGCATACCATCGCCTTTGTCGATTGTGATGGCTTTTGACCGGTAGATAATTTTCTGAAATCGTTCGCGGGTGTTAACCTTTTCCATATTCGCTCATTAAGTTTGCCATCGATGGTTATTTTTTCGTTAATCTTCGGACAGATAATTTTGCGGGGAAAATATAAAGCTGTTACATCGGTTCCCGATAGTATATTTTTACGATCAATTCCTTCTCCTTTGGGAAAACGAACGGTTATATCAAAACCTCTTCCGGGGAAAATATGTTGATTTACTACGGAAAGCCAACACTTTCCTGTCCACTTGTCGGGGGCATATTTACTTATATCAAGCACGAAATCAACCTGTTTTGTGTTATTGTTGATGATATCCTTTAGCTCAATGATCCTGATCGGTTTATGCGGTTTTGGCCAGGTTGGCAGAGTATAGCGTGCTGGCTTAGCACAGATGCCAAGTGTTAGATATACGCGAGCTGTATTGTTTTTTTCGGTTTCATAATCGAGAACAATCCCAGCGTAATAAGGAATAGTCAGTGCGTGTACCCCCATTGGCATCTCAGCTGTCGGTATTGCATTTGCAAATTTATTTGTGATATCCAATTCGACGAATTTAGCGTTGTCAAATTCGATACCTGCATTTGCATATCCGTGTCTGCTCTGACTGTCGAGATGATTGCCAGCGGATAAAATTATCCTATTGTCAGCTATCTTTACATTCGCATAATGTCCGTAAGTAGCACCCGATACCTCTTCGTAAGTTTCCGTTGCTGTCCGCAGAACTTTGGCGGTATTGACATTTTTGTTGACCTTCTTGATTTTCTTGACAGGCGGCTGAGTAGGCAGATCTTTAGCATAGGGATAACGTAATGGTGCAGTGTCGGTTATGATGATGGTTTTCCTAACAGGTTTGCTGTTCCACAAAGACGCTTCAAGTGTGTATTTTCCGCCCCAGAGAG
>WFQY01000543.1 GCA_015486815.1 Phycisphaerae bacterium
ATGTGTCTGCCCAAAGGTTAGGGCGAACACATAGGTTCGCCCCTACAGCATTCGACATTTTTCATTTAAAATTTATTCAGGGTTTTGTTATGCGAAATCGAAAAAAATCGTTTACACTTATTGAGCTTTTGGTAGTGGTTGCGATCATTGCCGTTTTGGTTGCGATCCTGCTTCCTGCGTTGAACTCTGCTCGTGATTTGGCGAAACGAGCTGCTTGTGGCTCTAATATTCGGCAGATTCTGACAGCGGTTACAATGTATGCGAGCGAAAATAACGATTGGGTAGCAGCTGGTTCAAATGATTGGTATCCTGCGAGATTACAAGGTCAAAGTCCCATTCGACGTATGAATCTCGCTGCCTATTTCTATACTAAAATGCTGACGGATTTTCACGTCATTGTTTGTCCTGCGGATACGAGCAAACCCGCAAATCTGGTTAATGATTACTCTCGCAGATGGAATTTGTTTGATTTTCCCCCCGGTGGTGATGGTGGCTGGTCGCATCCCGATATAGAAATTCAATCGAGTTATCTTTTATATGCGGAAGGTTGGGATTCTAATCATGTAAGACATCATGTGCAAAATCAGTACTATAAGACAGATTATTTCGGCGTATTGTTAGCTGACGGTCCGTGGTATCCGGGGGCAAGTGGTATTTTACCGATGAAATCGTGGCACGGCGGAATTAACGCTGGGCGTGGATGGAACGTTGGCGGGATAGGTGGCGAGGTCGTATGGGTTTCTCCCGCAGCGTTGGATGATGTTCGGACGGAACAGTTTTATTGGTCGAATATCTGGTCGGACAATACCGATTTATGGATGGATATGAGCAGAATATTAGGTTATCCCGACGCTTATCCTCGCAGATTCGAAGGAATACAATAATATCGTGTCAAGTCAATGATTTTATCGATTATCAACGTAAATCATTTAACGGAGGTTCTTTTATGAAAAAGTTGATGTTATTAGTTGTTGTCAGTCTATTCATATCAACGAGCATTGTTTATTCTGCGAAAATCCCCGCGCCAATGTTTCCGAAGAGTGGCTGCTGGGGTGTTGTTCCCCACAAACCCGGGCATATAGGATATGGCGATATGACTTCTTTATGCAAAGAGGTAGGGGTGCAATGGGCACGTATATCTATCCGATGGGGAAACATTGAAACCAAACGAAAAGGAAATTATGTCTGGAAAGAAGCTGACGAATGCATAAAAGCGTATAAGCAAGCTGGACTACGCGTAATGTGCATTTTAACGGTAGAACATCTTTGCCCGCTTTACAAGCAGGATAAATCTAACAAAGATGTCGTTATAGATGCAATCGCTCGATGGGCGGGGGAAGCTGCTAAAAGATACAAAGGATTGGTAGATGTTTGGGAAATAAGCAATGAGCCCGAAGTCTTCCCGATGGGTGGATATTGGAACAATCCGAGTACCTATACAAAAATGGCTCGAAAAGTATCAGCTGCTATCAAACAAGAAGATCCGAACGTAAAGGTAGCTGCCTTGTCGGTCGCGTGGATGGATAAGGGCTTTATCCTAAAATCACTTCAAGCGGGATTACTTAATGACGGTACAATAGATATAATTTCATTTCACGGCTATCATCGCAGAACGATAATGCCCGAATCGGGATTGGCACAAGACGTTAGCTGGCTTAGACGAATGATAAGGCAGTATAATAGAAAAAGACACCATATCATCGTGGTCGATTCCGAGCGTGGATATGCGATGGCTAAATTCCTTTCACCCAAAAGCTGGTGTAATTGGCGCAATATCGTCTATACCCGTCAAGCACAGGCAGCTTACCTTGCGAGACATTATCTTACGGAAATTTCATTAGGTATCGAAATAAGCGTCTGGTACAAGCTCGCTTGGGGTGAAAATCACTATTCACTATTCGCAGTTGGCAGGGGTACTCTTACTCCGATGGGATATGTATATAAAAATCTCTCAGCTCTGCTGCCCGAAAATCCGAAATTGATTTTTAATAAAAAATATCCCGTAAGCCTTGTTGATCTGCCTGATAAAATTTCCGACCCGAATACATTTTTGAGGATAAAATCATATCTGAAATCATATCTCAAAAAGGGCAAGGGCAAAAATAGAGAAGTGCTCGTAATAGCATTGTGGAATCCGGTGGAAGCGTTTGCGGGCAGAATTCTCGAATCGAGAAAGCGCATAGGCAATAATTATTATGAAGCTTGGCGTGCAATTTCACCTTCGGACAATGTAGAGGTTCCCGTAAAAATTAATGTCGGAAATTTGGCTGACGAGAAAGTTGTCAAATGCTATTCGTATAATCTGTTAGCTAAAGATAAAAAAGAGCTGACGAAGGCACTGTCTATAAAACAACACGGAGCATTCGGTACAACGGATATAATAAAAGTAGGCCCGATGCCAAAAGTTATAGTGCTTGAATTACAATAGTCAAAGTGGCATCTATCTATAACACCATTTACTACTATATTGCCGAGATATTCCGTTTATTCTGCTTGAAAAAATTGAAATAAGGGATATTGTGTTTGGTATAATATTCGAAATAAAGCTCGAAACAAAATAGCAAACCAATCGCGAAGAATAAAGGAGAAAAGCGGTGTCTGAATATCAAAACTGCGATTTGTTCCGGGTGGTGGATATTAGCAATTATCGCCAATTATTTGTCGATAATATGGTGGTAGCGCGGATGGAGAACTGCGTTAAAACCCTGCACCCTTTTGAAAAAGTTACAAATCAGCCAATTATTTTTCCGGAGTATGAGTGGGAAAAGCTTGGCTGTCAGGGGCAGATAATTTATGATAAAGCAAATAAACGGTTTAAATGTTGGTATTTAACCCACTGCCTTAAACAAGGAGATGATTTTTCTATTCCGGGTATATGTTATGCTGAAAGTGAAGATGACGTCAATTGGCGTAAGCCGAAGCTCGGTCTATTTGACTGGAATGGAGACGATACGAATTTTGTGTATAGGGCTACTCCCAATATGGTCGAAGTGTTCGGAGCAGTTATAGCCAGAGAAGATGAAACAGAGAAAGAATATCGCTATCGAGCAATGATGTTCAGGTGTGGAGCTTCTGACGAATATACTGAAAAAATGTATGGATATTACACAGCTCATTCTGCAGATGGTATTCATTGGAAAGTCTCACCTGAGCCTGCTATCAGTAAATTGCGGGACGATCCCGAAATGAGCGATGCATTTTCGTTTATGTATGATTCACTTCGGAACAGATATATATGCTTCGTCAAAAAGCAAAGGCTTTGCCCCGATGGTATTGGCGACCAAGGGTTTGTCAAACGGATACGTGGGATAAGTTTTAGTGATGATTTTATTCACTGGAGCAAACCTCAAACGATGCTCGTGCCCGATGATGTGGATGAACCGGATGTTAATCTATACAATGTAGGCGGATTTGTTTATGAGGGGCAGTATTTAGGTCTTCTTGAAATTTATCACAGTGGTCTTGAAGGTCCGAAAGCTCGAACTACCGATCTGCAATTAATTTCAAGCAGAGATGGCGAGACATGGTGGCGAGCAGGGAATCGGAAAACCATATTATCCACAGGACAGAAGGAAGATTGGGACTGTGGTGGAGTATATACATGGGGTAATCAAATCATTCACGGACCGGATGGTAAGCTTTGGTATTACTATATAGGTACAAGTTATCATCATCTGCCGATAGAGCTTGGATATTTTCCGGAAGATCGCAAATTTCGTGGAATAGGATTAGCCAAACTGCGTCGGGACGGTTTTGTCTCGATAGATGCCGGTGAAGCAGGGGGAATTGTATTGACCAAAAGGCTGAAATTTAAGGGCTCAAAACTATACATCAATGCTGATGTAGCACGGACTGGCTATATAAAGGCGGAGCTCTATAATGTTAAACACAAATCACCTCATCCTCTTGAGGAACCTCTCGGAACCAAGCTCGATAAGGTGATTCCTGAATTTGCACTGGAAAATTGCATCGCAGTCAGTGAAAATTCCGTTGATACTATTATCCGATGGAAAGGTGATCCTTCATTATCGCAATATGAAGAAAAGCTTATTGCTATTAAATTTCATATAAAGAACGCTTCTCTGTACTCTTTCCGGATAAACTGACAAAAAGGACTGGTTTATGGGTAATAAAATTTCTACTATTAATATTGTCC
>WFQY01000544.1 GCA_015486815.1 Phycisphaerae bacterium
GCTATACATCGCTACATTTACCACGGGAAATATCGCAAGATACATTAGCGAAGAAATGAGAATAATCTTTTTGAGATCTGAGATTTTAAATTTGAAATCTGAGATTTGATATTTTAGATTTGAGATTTGAAATCTGAAATTTGAAATTTGAGATTTGAAATTTGAGATTTGAAATTTATTTTCCCGACATAAAGATAAATTATCACGCCAAGCGATAGGATTTTTGCTATTAGGTCTGCCAATATTTGCCCCGCCAATTGATTCATCTTTTCGTCAGCTGATAGCTTTCCGTAAAGCGATGAGATAATCTGCTGAGCCATCCCCCCAATTACGAGAAATATCAGCATAATGAATAAAATGTGTTCAATGCCAATATCGATATGTATTGGCGGTGTGAGATTTTTTTTGTCAGGCGAACGAAGCCACCGATACCCGAACGCCACCCATACAATCAATCCGCAAGCTACGAGTATTTCCTGAGCAAAATTAAGTTGAAATTCCATTGCAAAATATCTCCGTATCGATTTTGCAGATTATCTTTCCGTTTTTCAACAGATGTTTTCGTTATTTCTGGCAAAATGTCAGGATTTTAGACAAAGTATGACAATTTGACATCGGAATATATTTTACCCAACTCCTTATGCAAACGCAAACTCTTGTGTCGCAATAAGATACAAAAGGCGGTGAGTTGAGTTTTGTTTGGTATGCATTTTGCACATATATTACGCGGGGAAGGAAAAATTATTATAGTCAATATTTCAGAAAGGAAGGTAACGATATGAGTGATAAAGTTTCAAACAAGATAATAGGAATTGATTTGGGTACGACTAATTCTGTCGTTGCGATAGTGGAAAACGGCGAGCCTAAGGTGTTGGTCAACGCACACGGCAGTAAGCTTACTCCTTCTATGGTCGGTTTTACCGACAAAGGAGAAAGGCTTGTCGGAGAGCTCGCTAAGCGTCAGATGATTACCAACCCGCAGAATACCGTCTATTCCATTAAGCGTTTTATGGGAAGGCGGCATTCGGAAGTAGCGGAAGAAGAAAAGATGGTGCCGTACAAAGTGGTTGGCGGGCCTGATGAGCTTGTTAAGGTCGAGGTGCACGGTAAGACCTATACTCCGCCTGAGATTTCCGCAATGATTCTTCAGGAACTCAAGCGAACAGCTGAGGATTATCTCGGCGAAAAAGTCGAGAAAGCGGTCATTACCGTACCAGCATACTTCAATGACTCTCAACGGCAAGCGACAAAAGAAGCAGGTCAAATCGCAGGTTTGCAGGTTGAGCGAATCATTAACGAGCCGACGGCTGCTGCCCTCGCTTACGGATTTGAGAAGAAGAAAAATGAAAAAATCGCTGTCTTTGACTTCGGTGGTGGTACCTTCGATATATCCATACTCGATATAGGCGACAATGTCTTCGAGGTACTTTCTACCAATGGTGATACGCATCTTGGCGGTGATAATCTTGATCAGGTATTGATAGACTACATTGCTGACGAATTCAAGAAGAAAGAGGGTATCGATCTGCGTAATGACCCGATGGCTTTGCAGCGATTGAAAGAGGCAGCTGAGAAGGCGAAATGTGAGCTTTCGCAGGTACTTGAAACCACAATCAATTTACCATTCATCACAGCCGACCAAAACGGTCCGAAGCACTTGCAGATGGCTATTACCCGTTCGAAGTTCGAACAGCTCGGTGAGCCAGTCTTCGAACGGCTCAAAGGTCCGTGCTATCGTGCATTGGAAGATGCGAAGCTGCAGGCTTCCGATATTGACGAGGTTGTACTCGTCGGTGGTTCGACCCGAATTCCGAAGGTTCAGGAAATAGTGAAAGAAATCTTCGGTAAGGAAGCGAACAAGAGTATTAACCCTGACGAAGTGGTTGCTATCGGAGCTGCCATTCAGGGTTCGATTCTCTCGGGTGAAAAAGAAGATATCGTTCTGCTCGACGTAACACCTCTTTCGTTAGGTGTTGAGACTCTCGGCGGTGTTATGACGGTTTTGATTCCGCGAAACACCACAATTCCGACGAGCAAAAAGGAAATCTTCTCGACCGCTGCTGACAATCAGACCGAAGTCGATATTCACGTACTTCAGGGTGAACGGCAGTTTGCTCAGGATAACCGAACGCTCGGCAGATTCCGCTTGACGGGAATTCCGCCGGCTCCGCGTGGTATTCCGCAAATAGAGGTTACTTTCGATATAGATGCAAACGGTATTCTGAACGTATCTGCCAAAGACCTTGCAACCGGCAAGGAGCAGAAGATAGAGATAAAGGGCACTTCCGGTCTGACCGAAGAAGAAATCAAACGAATGACCGAAGACGCTAAGAAACACGAAGAAGAAGACCGTAAGCGTCGAGAGCTTATCGATGTACGCAATCAGGCAGACCATCTGGTTTACACGACTGAGAAGACACTCAAAGAGCATGGCGATAAGGTTTCGCCTCAGGAACGCAGCAATGTGGAAGCTGCTATCAATACGCTTAAAGAAGCGATGAAAGGCGATGATGCCGATGCTATAAAACGTGCAATGGAAAATCTTATGGGTGCTTCTCAGGAAATCGGCAAGAAGCTATACGAACAGGTTGCAGACCAAGGTCAGCAACAAGCAGCTGCCGGTGCTGCTACGGGAGCATCCGCAGGCCAGCAACAGCCGACGCAAGAATCGCAAACAGGACAGGACAAAGACGGCGATGATGTAATTGACGCTGAATACGAAGAAAAGTAAGTTTCTCCTTTCATAGCGACGAAAAAGGCTCGAAAGGTTTCTACCTTTCGAGCCTTTGTTTTTATCCGACAACTACCAACTGTTACTTTTTTACTCAGCTGCTGATTGCTCTGCGGGTTTGTAATTTCTCTTTTGGGGTTTTTGCACAAGTCCCATCTTGATTGCCTTCGCTGATACTTTAATCCTACAAACCTTACCATTAACAACAGCTTTTACCGTTTGGATGTTAGGTTTGAATTTTCTTTTGGTTATACCGGTGGTTTTTATACCGACACCACCGAGATATTTCGCTTTACCACGTCTGGCGATACTTCTGCCGGCACGGGTCTTTTTTCCTGTAAAAAAACATTCTCTCGACATTATTTTCTCCTGTTTTCACATTGCGTTTTAATTTACGATTTTACAGTATGTGGGCAGGGGCGGATTTGAACCGCCGACACACGGATTTTCAGTCCGTTGCTCTACCA
>WFQY01000545.1 GCA_015486815.1 Phycisphaerae bacterium
ACAACAGCCAGCTTTAAGCCAGGCGTTTCTTGTATGTTTTTAGCGTGCCTCCAACCAATTCTACCTAACCCTACAACTGCAAATAATATTTCATTCGACATTATTATTTCCTTTATTATTCATTGAAGGCGGTAAACGGTTCTTCTATTGTGTTGGGGGCGTGTTGTTCGCAGTGTTTCAGAAACCCTATTTCCTGCTTTAATATCTCTATTGGTTCGCTTGTAAAATATTCTTCCGATGAAATCCAGCCATCATAACCCGCGAGCTTCAATGCGAAAAACACCTCAAGCCAATCGAGCATTCCTACCGACGGCGACGTAACTCTATATCGCCAACACATTCTTTTTACACCATAATCAACTATTTCTTTCTCAAAATACGGAATGCAATTTTTGGCGTGGACGTAAGCGAGATAATCACCCAATACTTCAACATCACTTCGGGGACGCATATTGCCTTCTATTATATTGTTGGTCGGGTCGTAAATAATCCCGAAATTTTCCGCTGAAAATCCTTCTAACAATTTTATCGCTGACAATGACGATGCGGTCAACGCTCCGCCGTGAGTTTCAAATACAAATCTAATGCCAGTTTCATTGCTGAGCGTTTCGAGAAAAGGCAGACTGTCTCTCGCTAATTTGAAAATTTCCCACCATGAATCTTTTTGGTGAAGCGATTCGTCAAAGTTGTAAGCGACCCACGGATGAGCAATCCGAAGCGATTTTCCGCTAACCGAGACAAGGATATCCGCCCACTTTCGCATCTCATCTCGCTTCCGGCACTGTCCGCCGTTAAGATAGCCAACAATTTCCAAGCCAGCATCTACGGTTTGCCTGTGCATTTCTTTAATAGCTTTTTCTGCATCAGCCAAAGCAGGTAGCCCCCATTCGATTCCGTCAGCTCCCGACTCTTTGCAAATATCAACGAGTTGCTTTATCGAATAATCATTACGCAGACAATTTGTGTTTACGGAATATTTCATAATAGATTATCCTTTCGTGTATATAATTTCTCCTCGATTCCCACACAAAAACCAGTACGGCGTAGGTAATATCTTTGTTTTCAACACTAATATCACTTTATGCTATTCTGAATGAGTTGTGGTACCGTTGCTCTTGTCCGCAAATTTTTCACGCCAGCTCTTTTCGATATTGTCCCGCCAACTTTTGGCGGACTTTACCATATCCGATGTTACCTCAGATAAACTGCTTTTCAGATTTTCCCTCTCGCCAGAATCTTTTTCCAAATCGGACAGATGAATATCATCTTCCGGCGGAACTTCCTCAGCGAGTCTGCCATTCAGTACGAGTTTATACCGTCCCCGCCTCATAGCTGTCTGCTCGTCCATCTCCCAAAAAATCTCTCTCTGCTGTTGCCATTGCCCGCTATTCGTAACCATATCCATAATATCGACTCCGTCTGGCTCGTATTGTTCCGCATCACCACCGACAGCTTTTATAATTGTCGGAAAAATATCCATAGCGATTGCATAATCATCGATTATCCTGCCAGCTGGTATCCTTTCAGGCCAACTCATAATCGCCGGCACTCGAATTCCACCTTCGTATAGGCTGAACTTATGTCCCTTGAGTCCTTTCGTCGTTCCGCCACGATATAAATCGGTGCAACCGTTGAGCCAATTTGCTGTCTCTCGTGAAGGGCCGTTATCGCTCATAAAAAATATGAAGGTATTTTCGTAGATATTTTGTCGATGTAATTCGTCTATTACTTTTCCCACGCCGTCATCCATCGCACTTATCATAGCAGCCATTATTTGCTTTTCCCACGGTAAGTGTTCGAATCGTTCCATATATTCTTTCGGTGCGTGCATCGGATAGTGCGGCGCATTATAAGGAAGATACAAAAAGAACGGTTTGGAATCCTTTGCTGATTGTCTTATATACTTTACTGCTCGCTCGGTAATCAGATCAGTGAAATATCGGCCATTATCATAGACTTCCGTTCCGTTTTCCCATAAATCGTGAAGAGCATCGACTCCGCTACGCAGCGACCAATAAAATATGTGAGAATAATAATCGATACAGCCGGCTAAAAACCCAAACCATTGATCGAAACCGTGATCGTTAGGCCTCGAGCCTTGTGCTACGCCTAAATGCCATTTACCAAACATAGCTGTCTGATATCCGAATTGCTTCAATGCCGATGCGATGGTTGTTACTGAAGGATGAAGCCCCGTTGCTGTCCGATGACCTGCGAGAATAGAACGTACGCCGGCATTAGCTGGATATTTACCCGTGAGCAGACTTGCCCGCGACGGCGAGCAGACAGGTGCACTTGAATACCAGTTTGTAAACAAAACACCATTTTCCGCTATCTTGTCCAAATTAGGCGTTTGAACATAATCGGAGCCCATACAAGATAAATCACCATACCCCTGATCGTCTGTTAGAATAATGATAAAATTAGGTTTGCGCATTATAGTTTCCTTTTATTTAGTTATTGCCGAATTATCTATTGTTCAATTATTTCTCGGCAATGTGTTATTATTTTTCTATATATAATTTAATAAAGCTATTAACCGTCAGAT
>WFQY01000546.1 GCA_015486815.1 Phycisphaerae bacterium
AGAGGAGAGAGGGAAGAATTGATGATTGTTAATTGAAGATTGATGAAGTTAAATGAAAAATGATAAATGTCGAATATCAAATTGAAGAGCTAGCGCGGGGGCGTAGCTCTTTCATTCATCATTTAACATTTATCATTTGTAATTTATTCTTCTCTGTGAACTCTGTGTGCTCTGTGGTGAGAAAGAAGAAACCCCGTTGGGGTGAATTTGAAAAGAGTTGAGGAGAGGTAATTGGGTAAAAAGATATTACAGCCGCCTAAAGGAACTCGCGATTATTATCCGGAGCTGATGGCTAAGCTACGGTGGATATTCGATACGTGGCGGAATGTGAGCATTCAGCACGGATTTGTCGAATATGACGGCCCGATTTTCGAAAGTCTCGAATTGTTCCGGATAAAATCGGGCGATGAAATCGCATCGCAACTTTTTCACTTCGAAGACCGAGCTGGACGTGAACTCGCAATCAGACCCGAAATAACACCGACGCTTGCACGAATGGTAGCTCAAAAAGCAAATTCTCTACCTCGGCCGATAAAATGGTTTTCCATTCCGAGACTCTCTCGTGCGGAACGCCCGCAGCGTGGCAGACTACGTGAGTTCTTTCAATGGAATATTGATATCGTAGGCTCAGATAGCGTGCTCGCTGACGCTGAGTGTATGTTCGTCGCTATCGACTTTCTCAGACGCATCGGACTTACCAGCGATATAATCGAGCTTCAAGTAAACAGCAGAACAATCATCTCGTCGTTACTCGTCGATGCAAATATCACCCCCGATCGCCACGAACATATCTTCGCAATAATGGATAAATATGAAAAGCTCTCCGACCGGCAATTTGATGAATATGCGAAACAGCAAGGGCTATCCGCTGACGAACTCTCCGCTGTCAAAGATATACTTACGCTCAAAGACATTGATGCGGTTAGTAGTCTGACAAAATCGCAGGAAAGTAAAGAAGAACTCGATAAATTACATCAGCTGCGTGATTATCTGCATGCTTTCGGTATAGAAGATTATTTTGTCTATAAGCCATCAGTCGTGCGCGGGTTAGCGTACTATACCGGTATCGTATTCGAGATTTTTGATAAGAGTACAAAACTTCGAGCCATCGCAGGTGGTGGCAGATATGACCATCTGATAAAGCTCTTTGGCGGACCTGATATGCCTGCAACGGGCTTCGGAATGGGCGATGTCGTTTTGCTCGAGCTGTTGGAAGAACTCGATAAAATACCAGCTGACATTACACGAAGCGGATTGAAATTTTTCGTTATCGATGCGGATAAACAATTTTTCAATCTCGCACTGAAAATCACATCGGAACTTCGCAAAAAAGGCATATCCGCTGACTATTCGTCCAAACGGCAATCACTGGGCAAACAGCTTAAATCAGCTAATCAGGCAGGGGCAAAATTTGCTATCATCGTAGGACAAGAAACGGCAGATGAAAATCTCATCACAATCAAAAATCTTCAGACATCGCAACAGCAACAAATAAAAACAGATGAATTTATAGCAAAGGCAGATGAAATCGAATAATCATTACGAAATCGCATTCAGGGAATTTCTTCGACAAAAGAAAATTCCGTATGTGCAGGTTGATGAATCACACCGCAGTGCCTTCGCTCAGGTAAAGATCAAAAGTTTCGATTTTATTGTCTATCCGAATGACAAGCGCAATTTGCTCGTTGATGTAAAAGGCAGAAAAGCAAAGCCAGCTAAAAAGGGTGATTGGCTTTTCGATCCGTGGGTAGGTCGCGAAGATATCGACGCGCTCGAAGTCTGGCAGAAGGTTTTTGGCGAGGAGTTTTCCGCTTGTTTTATCTTCGCATTTTGGCTAAGCGATAATAACAGCGTAAGTTTATTCGAGCCGTTCGAATTTTGCGATCGCTATTATCGATTTTCGATGATATATCTCGACGATTATCGAGCGTATATCAAAACCCGATCGGAAAAGTGGAATACGATTACCATTCCGCGAGCGGTATTTTCCGAGCTTGCCATCGATGTAAATCAATTACTGCCCTGATGTGCCTGATTGACCAGAAACAAAACCGCCATTCTGACAGCTAACCCGTTAGTTACCTGCTTTAGTATCGCAGAGTTTGCACCGTCCGCTACTTCACTCGTCAGCTCGATTCCGCGATTGATAGGCCCGGGGTGCATTACAAGTAAATCTTTCTTCGCACGAGCCATTCGCTCCGCATTTAATCCGAACAGCCGAGTATATTCCTCGACAGAGGGAAATACATTCGATGTAATTCGTTCACGCTGAACGCGAAGCATATTTATCACATCGATTTCACCCAAGACTTCGTCCAAATTATGGCTTATCTCGACTCCCATTGCCTTCATCGACGAAGGAACAAGAGTGGTAGGCCCGACTACGATTACCTTCGCGCCGAGTTTGGTCAACCCCCATATATTACTGCGTGCTACCCTGCTATGCGCTATATCGCCGACAATCGCTACTTTCAAGCCATCAATTCTGCCTTTAATCTGTCGGATGGTAAACATATCGAGCAATGCTTGGGTCGGATGTTCGTGCGCACCGTCGCCTGCATTTACTATAGGCACATCAACGCATCGAGCTAAATAGTGCGGAGCCCCCGGTGCGGAATGCCTTATCACTATCACATCCACTCCCATCGCTTCGATATTCCTTGCGGTATCGACGAGAGTTTCTCCCTTCGATATACTCGAGACCTTTGCCGAAAATTCAATTACGTCGGCGCTAAGCCTACTGGCTGCCAATGAAAAACTCGTTCTCGTACGCGTCGAGTCTTCGAAGAAAAGATTTACCACAACTCGCCCACGCAATGCGGGAACTTTTTTTATACTCCTCGTCGAGACATCGGTAAAGGTGTCAGCTGTGTTAAGAATATGCAGAATTTCCTCACGTGAAAGTTCTTCCAAGCCCAATAGATGTTTGCGTGTCCACGAAAATTTCTCCGCTAATTTTTTACGTGCTGACATACGCTAATCCTGTAGAATAATTTTATCTTCGCCGTCCGTTTCTTTTAGCATTACCTGTACGTGCTTATTCGACTCGCCCGAAGGCAACTTCAAGCCGACAAAGTCAGCGTGTATTGGTAGCTCCCGACCGCCACGATCGACGAGTACCGCCAGCCTTATCGCACGTGGCCGACCGAGATCAACCAAAGCATCGAGAGCTGCTCTCACCGTCCTGCCGGTAAAGAGAACGTCATCAACCAAAATGATAATACAATCGGTTATGTCAAAATTTATTTCGGTAGCTTGTACGCGAGCCTGTCCGCCTTTTTGATCGAGATCGTCGCGATAGAGCGTAATATCCAGAATTCCCTTATGATCAATTTTGATATTTTTTTCTTTCAATAATCCCGCGAGCCTATCTGCCAACACATCACCGCGAGAGCGTATCCCGACGATAGCGATAGGCTGACCTTTCTCGATACTTTGTGCGATTTGATCTGCGAGATTATTAAGAGCAGAGAGAAATTGTTCACTATCATATATTTCCGTCATCAAGCCACCACCAACAGATTTTTCATCTTTCATCCACCTATATAGAATATATCAAAATACTGCAAAATTCCAGCATTTAGCATTTATCATTGGCAATTTTCATATTGCCAATGGCTCGAGAATTTCCAACAAAAACTTATCAAGCGGTTTTTCTTGCTTTCGTGTCCACGTATCTTTCAACGGAATAGCTACCAATTTGCCAGACATCTCACCCGCCATTACTCCGGTTGCTCCTTCCTGAAACAGTCTGACAGCGTACGCCCCGAGCTTAGTAGCTAACACCCTGTCTCGTGCGGTCGGTGAGCCACCACGCTGAATGTGGCCGAGTATAGTAACCCGATATCCGCTCTCACCATATTTATCAAGCTCTTTCGCTATCTCATATACTCCCCCTTCTTTGCCACGCTCGGAAACGATGAGTATTCCGCTCATCTTGCCTTTCTTCTTGCCTTCTTCGAGTTTACGTGCGACCTGATCGCATTCGAGGATATCAAAGTCAGGCAATATGACCTCTTCAGCTCCGCTGGCTATCGTTACGTCCAACGCAATATATCCCGCCCATCGACCCATTACTTCGATTAAAAACATTCGTTCGTGTGATTCCGCAGTATCACGTATCTTGTCGATAGATTCCAAAGCGGTATTTATCGCAGTATCAAATCCGATTGTAAAATCACTGCCATATAAATCATTATCGATCGTCCCGGGCAAACCTATTATCTGGCCGTCCCAAACCTTCTCCAAATCAACCAACCCGTGAAACGTACCGTCACCACCGATAGCGAGCAATCCGTCAATATTATGCTTGCGCAAATTGTCAGCTGCCTTTTGCTGACCGTCGATTTCCATAAATTCCTTCGAGCGCGCAGTATGCAAAATCGTTCCCCCACGCTGAATAATATTGGATACATCGCGCGGATTCATCCGAAATATATCATCATCGATTAGCCCTTGCAGCCCATGCCTAACGCCAAACACTTCCAAGCCGTCAGCGATACCCACTCTTACTATCGCCCGAATAGCTGCATTCATTCCCGGTGCATCACCGCCACTTGTCAAAACCGCAATTCTCTCACTCATTTTATCTACCTCCGCAATTTAATGCTTAAAATGTCGCGTACCCGTAAATATAAGCACGATACCGTGTTCGTTAGCAGCTTCTATTACTTCCGCATCGCGCTTCGAGCCGCCTGGCTCGATAACCACTTTTATTCCGACCTTATCCGCCTGATCGATACTATCGCGAAACGGGAAAAACGCATCTGACGCCATCACAGCCCCCGCCGTCTGCTCGCCTGCCATCTCGCACGCTAATTTCGCACTATTGATTCGCGACATCTGTCCTGCGCCAGTACCGATAAGTGTCATATCTTTAGCTAATACGATCGCATTACTCTTTACGTGTTTACAAACAAGCCAAGCAAATCGCAAATCCGCAAGCTGATCATCGCTCGGTTTTGCTTTGCTTACCACCTGCCATTGATCTTCATTAAGCCCTACTGCATCTCTCGTCTGAGTGAGCAATCCGCCCCGTATCCTCTTTATATCCCAGCCAGCTAATTTATCCGCAGGCAACTCGACCTTATTTCGACCGTCCCAACCCGTAACTTCGAGCAGCCTGACATTCGCGCCCCATCTTTTACGCGTCGTGAGAATTTCAATAGCTTCTTCGGTAAACTTCGGAGCGATAACAATCTCCGCAAAAAATGCACCCGAGCCTGCCTGCTTGCCCCATCTGGCAAGCGAATCGACAATAGCCGCCGCCAATGGCGATTCTATCTGCCTATTGACCGCAATTATTCCACCCATCGCTGCTTTCGGATCGCCGAGATATGCCCTGCGATATGCCTCGACTATATCATTATCGCAAGCGGCACCGCACGGATTGGTATGTTTTATAACACACACAGCAGGCTTATCGGTAAACTCCATTACGAGCTCAAGGGCAGCGTTCGCATCAACAATATTATTGAACGAAAGTTCTTTTCCCGAAAGCACCTTAATATCAGCCCATCCGCCAGCTACCTGCTTACTATCATAATATAGGCTTGCTTTTTGGTGAGGATTTTCGCCATAACGCAAATCCATCGACTTATTGAAATGCGCAAGTAGCGAAGCTGGAAACGGCGAGAAATCTTCCGCCTGCGGGCATTCGGGTAGCTTATCCGCCAGATATTCCTGAATATACATATCATACTCCGCTGTCGTCTTAAATGCCATCTGCGCAAGCAGCAATCGCGTACTCGCATCTATCTTGCAATCATTTTCGCGTAGCTGAGATAGAATATATTCATACGAGCCGGGCGATGTTATCACCACAACGGAATTATGATTCTTGGCAGCTGCCCGTATCATTGTAGGCCCGCCTATATCGATATTTTCAATCGCACGTTCAAGTGTGCAATCCGGCTGAGACGTTACCTTGACAAACGGATACAGATTGACGCACACAAGATCGATTGGCTCGATATTTTGCTCTTTCAAAGCTGACAGATGCTCGGGCTTGCTACGGTCTGCCAATATCCCCGCGTGAATTTTCGGATGGAGTGTCTTTACCCGACCGTTCATCATCTCGGGAAAACCGGTAATCTCTTCGACTTTTGTTACCTTTATCCCTTCATCAGCGATTAGCTTAGCTGTTCCGCCCGTCGAGATGATTTTTATGCCAAGCTCCGTTAATCCTTTGGCAAATTCGACCACACCGGTTTTGTCATAAACGCTTATCAGGGCAGTTTTGACGGAAATATTTGACATTTCGAATTTTCTCCTCAACAACAGCTATTCAAAGAAAGTTTAAGATTATCCGTAAATATACTACGATATTGTCATACGGACAATTATTCAAGGAATTTTAGACTGTAACACATAAATATATGGGTATATGTCGTGATTGTAGGCGGAATTTTCATACTCATTCTGACATTCGCCAACAGCAAGACCGTAATGCGTAAATAATGATTTATCCGAAAGTATCTTGCAAGAATGCTGGCGTATGGATATACTTTGTGTTTTTGTTTAATCGTACGCACTGCGGATAACGAGCATTTTTAGATAGAGTAAAGATGAGAATAACAGATATACTTACGCCTGAAACGATCAAAATTCCGATGGATGCGGAAGAGAAATTCGCATGCATCGAAGAGCTTGTCGATCTTCTCGCGAAAGCGGGAAAGGTAACCGACAGGGATAAATTTCTTCAAACTGTTCTCGAACGTGAATATACGCGAACAACGGGCATCGGACACGGACTCGCTGTACCGCACGGAAAATGTAATTGTATGGACGGATTGGTTATTGCGGTCGGCGTTCCGCGAACACCGATCGATTTTCAAAGCATTGACAAACAGAAAGTCAATCTCATCGTCTTATTAGGCTCGCCCGAAGACCAGACAGGTCCTCACATCCAAGCTCTTGCCCGAATAAGCAGATTGATGTTAAGTTCATCCTTCAGAGATGCCATCGCACACGCACACACACCACGCGATATATATCAAGCCTTCGTTGATAATGAGATGTAATTTGATTTACTCAGCTGGCGGATCAGCGGTTGTTTGAACGGAATCTTCGTCTTTTTTAGCGAAATCAGGCCAAATGAATTCGCGAATCAATACCTTAATCGCTGCGGTAGCGGGTATCGCTAAAAGTAATCCGAAAATGCCAGCGAGTTCATAACCTATCATCAAAACGACAATCGTAGTAATGGGATGCAAGCCAAGTGTTTTGCTTTGAATTATCGGTGTGAGGATAAACCCGTCTATAAACTGGATTACGCTAAAGGCAATCAATGCGTATATGGGATGAGCAATATCGAAATAAGCGAAGTAGGTAATAAGCAATGCGGGGGGTAGCCCGAAAGCCGTTGCAAGATATGGCACGAGATTCAATATCCCTATCGCAAGTCCCAATAGCCAAGCAAACGGAACACCTGCGATCACAAAACCTATTGATGTGAATATTCCTACGAACAAGCAGGCAATCAATCTGCCGCGAAAAAATTCCGCTACTATATGGTCGAGCTTTTTGGCTATATCCACAATTCGGTCGTGATATTTCGGGGGCAGATAGTGTTGTTCGATAGCAGCGATGATCTGGTCGAAACGCCAAAGGAAGAAAAAAGTATATAACGGAATTAAAATTATCAGATTAATCAGAGCGAATGTAGAGCTTAATATTTTGGTGATACTCCCTATCAGATATTGTACGATTTCGCCCGACCGTGAAACCGCATTTTGTGTGATATTATCGAGATTGTTCTGCAGACCAGCGAGATATTTTTCCGGCATTTTGTGCCTGAGATATTCGAGACCGGCAGGTATCTTTTCCATCAGCCAATTAGTCAGCGCTGTTATCTGGTCGATTAGTCCGAGCAGCCCCACGAACATAATCGCTGACACTATCGCTATCAGTCCGAAGGTCGATATGACAGTCAGCAAACGCGGGATGCCACGCTTTTCGAGAGCTACCACCAACGGATTCATTATATAAGCGACAGCTAACGAAAATAACAGGGGGTTTAATACCGAACGAACACAATACGCCAAATATATAATCACACCAGCGGTTATTAATATGGCCAGCCAATGCTTATATTGCGTTTGCTTTGTTTCCACTGAAATATTTTCAACCATCATTTATTATTACAGATAATAGACTCCCACAAAATGCAAATATAAAACTTTTAATGGATCATTTCGAGTCCGCCAATCGCTTCGATACAATTCGCCTATCGGCGAACTCGCAATGATGCAGAAATTTGCATTTTGTATATTCCTAACGCGTTCTTTAATTCATATGGAGCCAATCTGATATCTGTGGTGCGAATTTTACTATCAAACCCGCAAATACCACCGAGACCATACTCATCAGTTTGATAAGAATGTTCAAACTCGGGCCTGAAGTATCTTTGAACGGGTCGCCAACGGTATCGCCGACGACGGTGGCTTTGTGATTGTCAGAGCCCTTACCGCCGAATTCTCCCGTTTCGACGAATTTTTTGGCGTTGTCCCACGCTCCGCCAGCATTAGCCATAAATATCGCTACGCCAAATCCGCAGGTAAGACCACCCGCCAAGAGGCCTAGCACTCCCGGTATTCCGAAAATCAATCCGATACCTACCGGCACTATGAGAGCTAAAAGCGATGGTATTACCATCTCTTTTTGTGCTCCCTTGGTTGAAATTTCCACGCATCGAGCATAATCGGGTGTGGCTTTGCCTTCCATAATGCCGGGGATTTCGCGGAACTGACGGCGGACTTCCTTTACCATCGCATAAGCGGCTCTGCCGACAGCTTCCATCGTCATCGCACAAAACAGAAATACCAGAAGCACCCCCGCAAACATTCCGCATAGAACCTTCGGATTCATAAGAGTTACATTATAGAATTGCATATATTGCGAGAGCGAAGCATCAGGGGCAGCTACAAGCTGAAGCTCTTTGGGGTATCCTGCGAGATGGCCTATTCTGACTTTTTCGTCATTAGGAGCACCGAGTTTTGTCAGTATGGTATTTTTAGCTATTGGTTTTCCTCTCTTCTCAGCGTGAGAGAGATCCATCAGGCAGTTAGCTTTGACTTTGACCTTACCGTCTTTTCGTTCGATGCTGATAAGCTGAGCCCATTTATTATGGCCGATGTAATATACCTGAGCGGGTTTCGCGTCTCTCATCGCACTGAAGAACTCAGCAGCTTCACGTTGCTGGCCTACGCGAACTTCTTCGACGTAAGAAGCCATCAACGCAAGGGCGGTAAGAGCAGCAGAACCGATAGCAAAACCTTTACCCGTAGCAGCGGTCGTATTGCCGAGACTATCGAGGGCATCGGTACGCTTTCGCACCTGTGGGTCTTGATGAGTCATCTCTGCATTTCCGCCAGCGTTGTCAGCTATCGGGCCATAAGCATCGGTTGCGAGGGTAATGCCCAAAGTAGCGAGCATACCGACAGCTGCTATTCCAACGCCATACAGCCCGAGCGAAAATTCCGAGAATCCGCCAGCGAATGAAAACGAAAGTATAATAGCAACGATAACCGTAGCTAACGATGCCCACGTACTTTTCATTCCCGTTGCAATTCCTGCGATGATTACCGTAGCGGGGCCTGTTTCGGACTGCCTACTTATCCCCTTAGTCGGATTGTATTCATAGCTTGTGTAATATTCGGTGCTTTTGCCGATGATGATGCCAGCGACTAATCCGGAAATAACCGAGAACGATATTCCCACCCAGTTTACGCCCGGTATATCTCTCAGAAGTAACCAGCTGAGAACAAAAGTTGCAATTATGATAAGAACGCTACTGCCGTTGATTCCTCTGCTTAATGCACCTAAAAGGTCTTTCATCGTAGCGTCTTCTTTGGTGCGAACCATACCGATGCCGATGATACTCATAATGATTCCGATACCTGCGAGAACCATAGGCATAGCCAGCATCTTCGCTTGAGCGATTACCATTTCTTGTCCGTGAAGAATTCCTATCGAAGCGACGGCAGCTACGCCAAGGGCAGCGGTCGCAAGAATCGAACCGCAATAACTTTCGTACAGATCTGCACCCATACCAGCGACATCACCGACGTTATCACCGACATTGTCAGCGATTGTTGCGGGGTTACGCGGGTCGTCTTCGGGAATGCCCGCTTCGACCTTACCGACGAGGTCAGCACCGACGTCAGCTGCTTTGGTATAAATTCCACCGCCGACACGAGCGAAGAGTGCCTGCGATGACGCACCCATACCGAAGCAGAGCATAACCACTGTTATTTCGACCAGACTCATATGAAAACCTTTGATGAGTGCCGGTGCTATCTTCGATAGAATCAAAAACCACATTGTTATATCGACCAGCCCGAACCCTACGACTACCAAACCCATAACAGCTCCGGCACGAAACGCTATTTGCAGTCCTTTGTTCAGGCTTTCTTTTGCGCCCTGAGTCGTACGGTTGCTCGCAATAGTAGCTGTGCTCATTCCGAGAAATCCGCACAAGCCAGAAAAGAATCCGCCGGTCAAAAATGCAATAAAGACGAGTTTATGCTGAACTCCTATTTGACCCATAACAAACAGGATGGCACTGACGATGATGAAAAATATAGCGACTACCTTATATTGCTGCCTAAGATACGCCATTGCACCTTTACGAACGTAGGCAGCGATTCTCTTCATTTCTTCATCGCCCTCGTCTGCAGATTTTACCTGCAAGTATAGAATATATGCGGTTATCAGTGCAATAATAGCGCCTATCGGCGCAAGCCACCAAATAGTGGGTATTTCGATATTGCCCTCGACAACCGGCTGAACAGCATTAGCAGATGCTGTCGTCAAAACTGCATTTTGTGCAAAGACAAACTGAGGCACAGCTGCCAGCATTACAAAAGCTACCAGCATATATGCAACGTTCCGTAAATGTACTGTTTTCGTTTTCACTGTTAAAACTCCTCTCTTGAAAAAACAGACTATCTACTTTACGGTGTGTTCCGTAGGGTGTAATTGTAAACCTTCGTATATTTATCGTCAATAACAAGGTTATTCAAGAAAAAAATCAGAGAAAGTAGCAAGTGGGCATGAGTCGTGTTTGTAGCTAAGATTTTCACAGCTATTGGTTTCGGATAAATATAAACCCAAATTTTATCAGTAGAGTTTCCGCGTTTATCAGTCGAATTGACTTTGCTCTGACATTCTAACATTTACCAACGGCATGCTTCGCACTTAAGAATGTTAGAATGTCATTTGCGGAATACAGGCGAGAAACACAATATTCAAGCGTTTTGAGATTTTGGACAGATTAGATCGCTATGTCGCTTCGATACGATTCGCCTATCGGCGAATCACTCAGCGACCGGTGGGGGATACTGTTCCGCCTCGGCGAATCATTCAAAGGCTGGCGGGTGAGTTTTTGCCGTCGTCGGTTTTGAAGTTGTTGCTGTAGGGGGAAAAACGGAATTAAGATATTGAATATTGACACGGACAGCTAATACCGAATGACTTATCACGAGAAATTTATTTTGCAGCCCAGCGGCAGCTAACACCAGCGGGCCTATGTGGACAAACCATATTCCGTCGTCGGTTTTATCAAGCTGAAGCGAAAAAAGGCTACTGACGTCCACGGGCATATTCTTTAGTCTGTCGTTGTTTGAGATTTTTCGCATAAGCATCTGCCAGACAGGAAGAATCTTGTTCCAGTTTTCCATAAGCTCCGGTGAGCCGTCGTGTTGAATGAGAAAAGTTTTTGCGAAAGGCCAATTTAACGGATGCGCCGGCCAATCGTGGACTATCATCATCGGTCCGAGATGCCGAAAGATGAGCTTTTCGGTATTCTCAAGGCCGGCACGTTTCATTATCTTGTTATAGTTTCGTATCAGCTTTTCTCGCTTTACGGGGTTGCGAGACTGAAGGTAAGTATTGATGATGGAATTCATTCCGCCCGAGACATCGATATAGCTGACGCCATAACTTTTCGCTTGTGGCGGAATGGCTTTGTATAACGGATTCGAAGGAAAGAGTCTGTCCGTCAGATATCCCATTTCCGTTCGGTCTCGCCATTGGAGATATACCTTGCTGATAAACGCCCGTTTAGTAAAGCCAGCAGTCAAAAGCCAGCGTTGCAAATCGGAGGCGTCGAGGGCATTTATTATATTGTCGAGTGATGCTTTCATTGTAGGTCCGAGCATAGTACGCAGCTTAACTACGTCGATGTATCCGAGCCAAATGCGATTTTTTATATCAGTATCATTTTCATTTGCAAGCTTAACGAGCCTAACGGAAGTAAATGACGGACGTTGACGGTTTAGTGTTTTTATGGCAGCATCGAAGGCATCGGAACCTATGGTAAATAGGAAATAATCGTTTAGACTTATCCACTGCCAGTTTGCCCATTTCGGAAGAGTATCAGCGGTCAGCTTTTGATGTCGATATTTATCCTTGCCTATCCAGACGATTTTTGCATCGCTGCTTGTAAAGTAATGGTCGATTATTTTTTTAAGCAGGAGAAGAAATTCGGTATGCTGAGATTTCGGTGCTTTTATAATTATTCCGCCCGAAAAACTTTTCAGGGCGAAGGAACGGTCGCCAATCTGTTTGACGTAAAGATTTTCGATAAAAATCGTATGTGGAAATTTTGACAGCTTAATAGTTACGTAAGCAGCATCCGCTATTATCTGTTGATTGGTATTTAGCACACCCGTTAAACCGGCAGCTGATATTAGCGATGCGACCATTTGGAAGGTGTTCCGCTCGTTTGCATTGCTCTTGAAAGAGGCATAAACTCCGACGCAGGAATCGGAAACAGCATTAAGAATGCTGTCGTCGGTCTGTTTTGCGAAGGAATGCGAGGCAGTTGTTGTCAAAATGAGAATAATAGTTATAAGTTTATTTGCCAATACAGAATTGGCTGAAAATATCTTCGAGTACATTTTCGGTAATAT
>WFQY01000547.1 GCA_015486815.1 Phycisphaerae bacterium
AACCTGTGGTTGTGGCGCAAGCTTTAAGACTCGCTCTACGCTTAAGGAAATCAAGGTGGAAATTTGCTCGATGTGTCATCCGTTTTACACGGGCAAGCAAAAATTCGTAGATACAGCTGGTAGGGTCGAAAAATTCCAGAAGAAATACAACTGGGGCAAACGCAAACAAGCGGGCAAGCAGGAAGACTCTGCAAAAGCTGAAAATTCTTAGCTTATCTCAAAACCAAATCGCTGGCGTAATATCATATCGATATATTTATGTCAGCGATTTTTTATGTTTTTGTGCGAAAGGTCGATATAAAAAATATGGAAAATACCAAAACAGTAGAAGAACGTCTGCTGGCTAAGCTTGACGAGCTTGATAAGCGATTCCGTCAGCTCGAAGAGGGTATGAACAATCCGAAAATCGCTTCTGTGCCAGAGAAAATAGTCGAACTTTCGAAGGAACACGGCAAGCTATCGCATATTATCCATCCGTATCGCAAATATCTCGAAACGAAAGATCAGATAAACCAAGCCCGAGCTATAATAGAAGACAGCTCATCCGATAGCGAATTTCGTCAGCTTGCGACCGAAGAGCTCGCCGAACTCGAACAGGAAAAGCGCAAAATTTTCGAAGAGATAAAATCCGCTTTGGTTACTTCCGACGATAACAGCATATCAAGCGTTATTCTTGAAATACGTGCAGGCACGGGCGGCGAAGAAGCAGCTTTGTTTGCCGGCGACTTATTAAATATGTATCAAAGACTATCCGAACGAAAAGGATTCAAGGTCGAAATACTCGACGCATCACCAACGGATATGGGTGGCTTTCGCGAAGTGATTTTGAATATAAGCGGAAAGGGCGTCTATTCTGTCTTCGGCTATGAAGGGGGCGGACATAGGGTTCAGCGTGTTCCGAAAACGGAGGCGCAAGGCAGAATTCACACGTCAGCTGCCACTGTCGCGGTTATGCCCGAGCCCGAAGATGTCGATATCGAAATCAAAAAAGAAGATGTCATCGAGCACGTCTCGCGAGCGGGCGGACCTGGCGGGCAGAATGTCAATAAGGTCTCATCAGCTATCAAACTCGAACATATACCAACAGGCATTGTCGTTTCGATGAGAGATGAGCGTTCGCAGCACAAAAACAGAGCAAAGGCTTGGCGGATATTGAAAGCGAAAATCTATGAGCTTGAAACGACAAAACGAAAAGCGCAACGTGATCAGCAAAGATCGCTTATGATAGGCTCGGGCGATAGGTCTCAACGGATCAGGACATACAATTTTCCGCAAAACCGCGTTAGCGATCATCGCATAAACCTTGATTTGTATTGCCTCGACAAGATTATGATGGGCGAGATGGACGAGCTTATAGAGGCATTACAGACTTATGACAAAGAATTAAGATTGAAAAATCTGGGAATATAAATCCGGATGCCTAATATTGGTCTTTGAACTTTTAGTCCGTAGCTATTATCTCAAATCCGAAAGCTCAGCGCTGGATACTGCTGGGCGAGAATATTATCGAGGAATCAAAAATGATAAAAGTCGGAATCATCGGTGCAAGCGGATATACAGGCGAAGAAGCTATACAAATTCTACTTCGGCACAGTAATGTCGAGATTACCGCTCTGACTGCTCTGCCCGAAGAGTGTGGCGAGATAGGCGATGTCTTTCCTTCACTAAAAGATAAAATCAATATCAATATCGAACCGCTCGAGTTAGCCAGCTTCGCCAAAAAAGTCGATGTGGTTTTATGCTGCCTGCCTCATAAGGTATCGATGGGTTTTGTCCCGAAACTTCTCGACGCTGGCTTAAAGGTAATCGACTTCAGTGCCGACTATCGGCTCAAAGACCCGAGCGTCTATGAAAAATATTACGTTACGCATACCGATAAGGAAAATATAAAACACGCTGCCTTCGGGCTACCCGAGCTATTCCGCTCGAAAATCAAAGGCGCTCAACTGGTCGCAAATCCAGGCTGCTATCCGACCGGTGCCTCGCTTGCCATCGCTCCGTTACTTAAAGAAGGCATAATCGAATTTGACAACATTATCGTAAGTGCGATAACCGGTGCATCCGGTGCCGGACGCAAGCCTCAGCTTACTTTTCATTTTCCCGAGATGAACGAAAATCTCTTCCCCTATGCCATTGGTGGCGTACATCGGCACTCTCCCGAAATTAACCAGATATGCTCCGAAGTCGCGAATACCGACGTAGCTGTACTATTTCAGCCACACGTAGGACCATTCGATCGCGGAATATTAAGCAGCGTATATTGCAAACCACAAACGAAAGTCGATAGCAAATCGCTGTTGCAGCTATACCATAAATTCTACGACAACGAACCGTTCGTTCGCATACTCGATAAACCGCCGACGCTGAAAGCTATCGCACGGAGCAATTTCTGCGATGTCTTTCCCGTAGTATCAGCCGATGAGAAAACGATAATAGCGTTTTCCGCTATCGACAATCTGATAAAGGGAGCTTCAGGACAAGCAATCCAGAATTTAAACATTATCTGTGACTTTGACGAAACGGAAGGTCTGCTATGAACGAGACGATAACCGCACCGAAGGGCTTCCGAGCTGCGGGCGTTGCCTGCAGACTCAAAGAATCGGGCAATCGCGACCTCGGACTTATAGTCTGTAATGTAAAGGCGTCAGCTGTTGGCTGCTTTACTACGAACCGATTTCGAGCTGCTCCCGTGCAAATCTCAATCGAACGTCTCGCTAACGGATATTCACAGGCAATCGTCGTAAATTCCGGCAACGCAAATGCATGCACCGGTGAGCAAGGCTTGCGAGACGCTAAGACAATGACGCACCTGCTTGCTGAGAAAATCGAAGTGACTGATGAGGAAATTCTCGTCGCAAGTACCGGTATCATAGGCAAACAGCTCGACATTGAAAAAATCTCCGTTGGTATAGATAAAGCATTCGACCAGCTTGACAATACCGAATCAGCCGGTCGAGCATTTTCCGAAGCAATCCTTACAACCGATACGAAAATCAAAACCGCATATCGGGAATTTAAAACTGTTGACTCGAAAATAAAAATCGCAGGCACCGCGAAGGGTTCGGGAATGATTTCACCGAAGATGGCTACTATGCTCGCATTCATTACCACCGACGCAAAAATCAAACCCGACGATTTGCAACGACTGCTCGCAACCGCTGTCGATTCCACTTTCAACCGTATTACCGTAGATGGACAAATGAGTACTAACGATAGCGTCTATATATTTGCCAGCGGATTAGCCTGCGAAAGCTACCTTTCTGCCGACGAACAGAAAATCTTTTATAAGCATCTGCTTGCTGTTTGTGATAAGCTTGCCCTCGCGATAGTCGAAGATGGCGAAGGTGCAACGAAGATTTTTCACATTACCGTCGAAGGTGCAAAATCCAGCGACGATGCCCATAAAATCGCACGAGCGGTAGCGGACAGCCTACTCGTCAAAACCGCAATCCATGGCTGCGATCCTAACTGGGGCAGGATAATTTCCGCTGCCGGTGCCGCGGGTATTCCCTTCGACCCGGATAAGATTACCTGTCTGATAGGCGATGAAATTGTCTTTAACTCGGGACTGCCAACCCAGCCTAACCCTGAAAATCTGCAAAAAATAATGTCGAAAAACGATGTGCAAATTACGCTTAAACTTTCCGAAGGCTCTGCCAGCGACACCGTCCATTCTTGCGAC
>WFQY01000548.1 GCA_015486815.1 Phycisphaerae bacterium
AATCGGGGTCGTCTTTAACCCATTCGATAATGAGATGATAGTCCTTTTCAACCATCACATCTCTTATACCCTCAACTATTTCGAGGGTAGGCGGGTCGGTCGGAGCACCTAAAACAGTAAGCGCAATCAGATTCGATTTTGGTCTTTCTGCTGCAGGAACATCAGCTAACGTTCCGACGAATGCACCCTTTCCCGGCAGACGGGTTATTAGATTTTCAGCTTCCAGTTTGTCCAAAACCTGCCTAACGCAAACTCTACTGACACCGAAACTGTCACATAACTCCCTTTCCGATGGCAGTTTACATCCTCTTGCGTATTCGCCTGCCTCGATTTTCCGCATTATTGTCTCTCTTAGCTGTTCCCATTTGTATTTAAGTGGTCGCGTCATTCTTATCCTCAATGATACCTGTATTGTTTTATTACCTGTATTATATATGATCCGAAAATATTTTTCAAGCCAAAAATAAAAAAATATTCAATTTGCCCGTTATCTGATTTAAAATAAACCGACATTGTCAGTATTACATACAAGGAATATCAGATGAGCAAATATGAGCAATATCGAAATCAGACGGAATTTGAACTACCGAAAACAATGTGGGCAATTAGATTAGCTGGCAGAGGATTCGAGAATCTCCAATACGAGCAAATTCCCGTTCCATCGGTCGGCGAAAATCAGCTATTAGCAAAAGTAGATGCAGCTGGCGTGTGTACATCGATTCTGAAAATCATCGCACAAGGCTCAGACCATACATACATCAACGGCTGGGATTTGAATCGCTGGCCTGTGATATTAGGCGATGAAGGCTCGGTTACGCTTGTTCGGATAGGCGATAATCTGAAAGACAAATATAAAATCGGTCAGCGGTTTGCAATTCAGCCAGCTGTCGATGTAGCTCCGATATGCCATCGGGAAAGATATAAAAACAACGCTGAGGGTATGAAAAAATGTGCAGTCGGCTATACGCTTAATGGCAACTTAGCGGAATATATTCTCATTCAAGAAGAAGTAATACAAGGACAATGTCTGATTCCGCTGCCTGACGATGATTTACCTTATTTCGCTGTCTCAATGGCAGAGCCTATCTCCTGCGTATATTCCGCACAAGACAGACAATTTCATATTTACAAAGCAGGCCCATTCGCTCCAAGAGTTCCGAAACTCGGTATGCTCAAAGACGGTACTACTGTTGTCATCGGTGCCGGTGCTATGGGCAGAATGCACGTAGAGCTGGCGATGCGATTCAGACCCAAAAATCTTATTGTCGCAGACCTTATCGAAGAACGACTGGAGAAAGTGCAAAGTTCACTCGCCAGCAAAGCGAAGAATCTCGGGATAAACTTAATCACAGTCAATGGCAATGAGCTTAAAGATACATTGATGAAGATTACCAACGGTGCAGGCGCTGACGATATAGTCTTTGCGGTAGGAGTTCAGCCGGTTCAGCAAGCGGGCTTAGAGCTTTTGGGTAAAGGCGGAGTTGCAAATCTTTTTGGCGGACTGCCCAAGGGCAAAAATATTCTGCAGGTCGATGCGATAGCTGTCCATTACAACGAAATCAAACTTGTAGGCTCAAGTGGCGGAGAGCCTTCGGATATGAAAGCGGTTTTAGATGCTTATGTTGCGGATGAAATCGACCCGGGAAATTATGTCTGTGGCGTCGGCTCGCTCAAATACGCTCCGAAAGTTTTGGAGATGATAAAAGAAGCGAAAGTTGACGGAAAGGTAATTCTGTATCCACATACCGACACCAACGAGCTGACATTTGTCGATTATTGGGACAAGAAAAAAGAAATAGATTTTCTCAATGCGAATTTGAGATAAGATAGTATCAAAAATATTATGAGCTTAATCCTATTTTCCAAAAATTCTATTTCTTGTTCTCTGTCAGGTTATTAACGTTTTAACTCTTTGCCAAAGTTTATTCGCAAACTCGTAAAATTGCCTCACGTCCTTCATATCGGGTTTACCATTAGGTAACAACCCAAGTGCGCCGGGATATCGAGCGTCTATGTAAATACTATTAAGTGCATCTAATATATCTTCGTTTTCCATAATTGCACATAGCTCCTCATTAATGGGTAGCTTGCCAATAAGTTTTTTTAATAGAAGCAAATCATGCTTTTTGGGCACGTCTTTATCATAAAATTCCAAAATTGCTTTCATCGATTTCTCAACCGACTGCTGGGAATGAAATGCAGCAAGATATGTCAACTCTTCTTTATCAAGGATGCTCTCAATAAGCATCAAGTCATCATTGGCAGCTTTAAGCCATTCTATTGCTATTTCTCTGCTCATAAAAGTCTAACCCCCCTCTGAGTAATTTCTCTCGCCAAAAAACCATTTAATTGAATAAATTTCTCGTGCATTTTCCTCGTGTGTACTATCAAATCAATTGCAACTTTGCTTCTAACATTTCTAATTGCCTTCGAAACCATAAGGTAAATATTTGTTTTTTCACGCCAATTCGAAGGAATAAAATCATCTCTCGTTACCACATATAAATCCACATCGCTATCTTCGGTAGCTGTCCCGTCAGCGTATGAGCCAAATAGAATAACCTTTTCAGGATTAATCGGCTTTAAGCTATCCGTAATTTCTCGTTTTATTTCATCAATACTCGCTGTCTGCATTTTTGTTTACCAAAAATCAACCTATCCAAATAAAAACAATGCTAATATACGAAAATAGTTGTTTCTCTATTTACACCAAGTTTCTTATCACTATATCTCACCGAGGTCGCGTGCGAGTTTAGCTGCCCCTGCTGCACCTATGAATCCTGCTTCACTGCCAAACTTTGAAATGGCAAGCTTAGGGATAATACCGCTAAAGACATAGCTGCGAATTTCCTGAAAATGCTTACGCACCGCATTCAGCAACAAATCGCCCGCCTTAGCCATTCCACCCGTAAAGACAATCATCTCAGGGTCGATTACGTTGGCAATATCAATACAGCCGATAGCAAGATATCTACACGCATCGTCCCATATTTCAGCTGCTAATTTATCGCCCGCTCTGAGATGCTCTTCAATAAGTTTACAGGTAATTTCCTGCCCGGCATCGAGAACTTTTTTCAACGAAGATTCCCTACCCGCCTTCACCGCTTCGGTGGCAATCTTCGCTATATTCATCGCTGACGAATATGCCTCCAAACAACCCGTCTGCCCACAAACACAAGGCCTATCATCAACCTTTATCATCATATGCCCTATCTCGCCAGCGGTATCGTGAAAACCACGATGTATTCTGCCGTTGAGAATAATTCCTCCGCCTATACCCGTACCAAGTGTAAGCATAACAAGCGAATCGCACCCCTTACCAGCGCCCGCCCAATATTCCGCCCAAGCAGCTACGTTCGCATCATTCTCAAGCGTAGTAGGAAGATTATTCAACTGCTTACTCACCATATCTCTTATCGGAACATCCTGCCAATCGGGAAAATTTGGCGGCGCAATAATAATACCCGTCTTATGATTTAACGTCCCCGGCGCACCGATTCCTATCGCCTCTATTTCCGATATATCGAGATTCGCTTGCGAGACCGCTTCCCTGCCGGCTTCACACATCCTTTGCACCACCGCATCTACCCCGTCCTGACGATGTGTCTTAATGCTGACCTTACTTATGACATTTGCATTTTCGTCAGCTACTCCCGCTTTGATATTTGTCCCGCCGAGATCGATTCCGAGAAAAATTCTTTCAGACATATCAAATCTCCCTGTTTATGTTTTCAACATAAAATGCGCATCAAGATGTCGGTTTCGTTGCAACACGTCTCGTCGTCGGTGCAGTTGTAGGCAGACCTTTGATGATTCTTTCTATCACGATTTTTTGATGTTCCGTCAAAATATTTTTCATTTGTTTGGAGAAATGTTTCGCTATATTTCGGGCTGCTTTTAAATTCTCTTTCTTTCCCGCCCAGATTATAAAATCATCTATTACTTTTCGAAAATGTTTGCGGTTCAATATTCCGCTCAAATCATTGATAAACTCCGCCTCAGCTGTACCGTCCTGCGAGCTACCTAATAATTTCCGGAGTATCTTTTCCGCAAGTTTGAGGGGCTTTTCCGAAAGCACCTGATTTGCCGAGATGATTGCCTGACGATAATATTTTATCGATTCATCGGGCAACTTTGCGCTCATCAACAAATCGCCAAATGCGACAAAAGTATCGACTTTTTGTTTTACCGACCAATTTGGAGCTACATCCGGTATTTGCGAATTCAGCAACTCGACCAATTCAAGCATTTGTTCTTCGGAAATTTTATCGCTTCGCATTGTAAGCTGTTTCGCCCACTTAAGCTGTTTTTCGAAAGGCCAACTCTTGACCATAACCAAAACAGCATTCCACGTAGCTTGGCGTACCTGAGCATCTTTTTCAATATTGGGATTTACCCTCGAGAGTAATATTTCAACTGCGTGCGGATCGGAAGTAATATCCGCAATGCCACTCGCTATTTTCGCCCGTACCCCCGGCTCACTGTCGTTAAGTTGATTCAAAAGCAGTTCAACGACCGATTCACCACCGATGGACGTAAGCCCCCTGACCGCATCGAGTCTCAGCCCCGCATTGGGACTTTGCAACGCATCTGTAAAGATATCAATAAACCGTTTGTCTGCGATGATAGCCATCGTATGCAGCAATTCCGCTTTTAGCTGGCTATTCCGAGGCAGAAGTTTTTTATAACGCTCAAGAAGAGCCTTCACCGTTTTATCACGTAGCTTGCCAGTTATTTTTTTATTCTGGAAAATTTTTGCAATCGCCTGAGCAGCTCCCGAACTTACAGGTTCCAGAGGCGAATTAAGCTGATCGATTAATTTATCGAGCAACTTTTCATCACCCATACTCCCGAGAGCAATAAGCATATTTTTCTTTACGAGAGGATTGGTTTCCTTTGACAGCTGATCAACGAGAACGGGAATAGCTTTTTTATCGCCTGTTTCCTGAAGAAGTTTTGCACAGGCGAGTCTGACATTACTGTCCTCATCGCTTATCAGATTTCTTATTGCGAGTTCGAGTTGCTTAGGGATCGACTGACCCTGAACAAGAATTGTATGCAATATAGCAAGAGCTGCTTGTTTATCCGCTGATATATTACTCGTCAATCTCTTCTGCAAAAACTTTATCTTGTCAGCTTCGTTCTGCGGATATATTCTGAAAAGTTCAATAGTGTTATTGATTAGCTCCTGTTCGGTCTGATTCAATTTTACTCTAAGCTTGCGATTTTCTTTCATCAACAAATCAAGCTGCGTCTCAAGCCATTGCGTCGGACTCTTCGAGGCGATCGTTGACCACCACTTTTTCCATTTATCAACTCGCGTACCAAATCGCATTCGCGTAAGCTGATACAAGCTGACAGCGCAGGCAGAAGTTATAGCTTGATTATTCGGATTGGCACCTGCGGTCTTATCCATCAGATTTATCAACGCCTCGACAGCTGACTTTGTGCGGGTATATCCGAGTGTCTCAATGGCAGCTAACCGTTGGTTTATGGGTTTTTTGCTATCTTTCGCTATTTCGACAAGTGTCTTGGTAAGTTTGGCGTTGCGATATCTGCCAAGAGCCACCGAAGCTGACCGCTGAAGATCAGGATTGCCATTAAGCAAAATTTTTAACAATGAATCGATAAAAATAGCAGGTGGCTCGTTCCTCTCTGCTATTGCTTGCATAATTGCAAGTTTGCATTGAACGTCAGGCGATTCATCCAATAATTGCTTTAGCTTAACAGTTGCATCTTTCACATTCAAATCTATAAGCAGACCAGCGGATATCTTTCGCGTCTCAAGCGAACTTTGAGGCGATGTGAGAATTTGTAGTTGGCTTTCTATTACCTTTTCTTGTCTATCGCTCGAAATTGTTGTCTGTGCGAAAGCTATGTTTACTATAAACGTAATCAGTGCAGCGATTGATATGTATATAAAACTATTTTTCACTTTATGATATTTCAACATCCCTATTCTGTACGTGCTATTATAATATCGGCAATTACCAAATTCTATTTTGTCCTTTTTTATTCCATTTTGCAACGATATTTAATGTAACTTCTTAAGCAGCGACTTACCATCAAGCGTGCCTGCCCATTTGATTCTGCCCGAACACCCGAGCATATCCAAAACCGTAGGCACAAGATCGACCACCCTCGCAGCCTTTATCGTCTTATGCGATATTCCCGGCCCTGCAAAGATGAATGGCACAATCATATCATCCCTGATAACCGAACCGTGCCCGCCGAGATCTGTTTTGCTGAAATCCCACCCTCGAGCTGCAAACACTACAATATCGCCAGCCCGCGGACTATCAAAAAATTCTACTATCTGCGGCACAAAATCCGGAAATTCACTATCACAGGTCAACGCAAGCCATTTGTCCGCATCAAAATATCCACCAGCAATAAGTTTATGTGAATATCTCAGCGGGTTGCCCTTTATAGGCTTATAAGCATAATACTTTCTCCCATCGATAATTTTTCTGACAACGTCAGCCCTGCCATCAGCGGTTACTACCCGAACGGAATTTGCATCTTTGCGGACAGCTACCATCTCTATCGCAGGCACAGCTGCTAATGTCTCAAACAAATCCTTACTACCAAATGCAGGGGCGTATTTCCGAGTAAAATTGATTATATCTTCAAAGCTCGGCAGCTGCGACCAGAGCTTTCCTGTCCGCAGATAAAAGCTCGCCCTACGATATCCACCATTCACTATTACCAAACGATATTGCCGCAAAAATTTCTGCCTCGCACAAAAATCAGCATTTTCACCAAATACCCCACCGACAAATTTAATCTTAAGCTGATTGCGTACGAAATCTTCGGGCGACCAATATTTGTCTCTGTCAACCGGCACGTGTCCATGATCGCTTACCAGAATAAGATAATAATTGTCAAGCAGATGATTTTCTTCAAGTGCCCTGCAAATTCTCCCTATCTGCTCATCAACATTGATAATAGCCCGCCGATACTGCTTGGAATTTGCACCGAACTTATGGCCTATCTCATCAACAGCTGGAAAATAAGCAAAGATATAATCAGGCCAGTGTCCCGCAGACCTACTGCACTGCGCAATCAACTCGAACCTTATAGCAACAAGTTTATCAACCATCATCCGCTGATGAAAAAACCAATCTATCCCCGAACTCATCCAGTTATCAATAGGCCGAGTTGCCCCTTTCTTACACGCAGTCTGAATTGTTACCGTATATTTATCATTCAAAAGATCAAAAATCGTAGATGTCAGCAGATCGTCATTTATCAGCTGATATGTCTTGATAAACATATAGCTTCTATACACCCCACTATTCCGATCGAACCATTTGTTTCCCAAAATTCCCGTATGCGACGGAAACTTTCCCGTCTGCATAGACGCTGTTACCGCATAAGTAATGCTCGGAATACACGTAACCGCATTTTCGACATAACAACCCCTATCGATAAGATAACGCTTGATATTGGTAGCTTCACCCTTGCGGATAAGCTCTTCCAAAATATCTTTACGCATACCATCGATGAAAAACACCAATACCTTCCGCTTAGGTATAGCTACATTATCAGCAAGTTTAACATCAAGCCTACCCGAATGAGCACAGCCAGCTAACAACGACACAGCTGCAATAACAATCACTAAACATATCTTGCGTATCATCTCAAATCCTCTGCCAAATAT
>WFQY01000549.1 GCA_015486815.1 Phycisphaerae bacterium
GATGAAACATTTCTGTTTGAGCATTTCTTATATATGTTGTTTGGTTCTGATTTTTTTATTTCCGGTAAAAGTTCATGGCCAAAAAATAAAATCGTTTCTTTTAACAATACCAAAACTCAAAATAACACCGATAATTGACGGGCATTTGTCAAGCAGAGAATGGGCGGGCGCTGCGACCATACCGGTTCTTATTGATACACGCAATCCGGGCTCTACTGTAAATTATCCCGAGCAATATATTCATTGGGGTTATGATGACAATAACCTCTATGTTGCAATGCGTTGTAATTTTCCGCCGGGACTTTCTCTGCTCAAAGGCCCTAAGCGTGAATCCCTTGAGGATAGGGATATTGAAGTTTGGCCCTTCGAATCTATTGAAATTTGGCTGACACCTGATAATGGCAAGAACATTTACCGTTTTGGCGGGGCAGTTGGCGGCGGATATACCGAATCCCTTAATAATGACAATTCATGGAGTTGTCCCTGGACATACCGTAGTTCATTGGGAATGACTATAAAAAGCACCTACTATTGGGATGTTGAAATCTCAATTCCACTTTCCTCTTTGGGTATTATCAAAGCGGATGGTGCCAGTTTTAAAATGAATGTCGGACGAACTTGGCGATGTTTTGATCGATTAGGAATTACCAGCTGGACAGGCAGTGGTGCTTATGGTAACCCTGAGGGTTTTGGGGCGGTTAAGTTGTCTCCTGACATGATAGGTTATGATATACGGAAAGAGTCAATCCCATCGCCAGGTGTGATTTGTTATAAATACAAATACCTGAATGATACCGATAAACCTTTCAGGGGAACTCTACGCGGAAAGTTAGTTGATAAGAACAGGAAGTTCATTAAAATGGGGCGAAGCCTCGGATTTACACTCGAGCCTCACAAAACATACAAAATGACTATTGAGGTAAATACCAATCAGCCGGGTGTCTCTGCAATTCAATACGAATTATTATCTTCCGCTCAAGTCGTAACTAAATTTGTTCTTCCTGTCAAAACCGATAATAGACTATTCCAATTACATCGTTTGTTTCTACGGAATAAGATTGTTGTCGTACCGGCGTATGGGCTTATTCGGGCAGCAATTGCTAAGGGAGACAATGCCAAAGCTAAATTGGTAGTCTTGGACCCCAACAAGAATGTGATTGCAAGGCAATATATAACCAGTGGCAAGGAAATTTGGATTGATTTACCGAAGGACGAACCGTGGGGCTGGTATTCAGCTCGTTTGTTCGTAAGAGACGAACGGGGACATATCATTGAGCAAACTACAAACAAGTTCTTCAGACCCAAAACGCCCGACTGGCTTACTGCTCGTGATGATTCTATGGATAGGGTTCTTCCGCCATTTACTGCGATTAAAACAATTGCTGAAAAGCAGAACATTTCTATAAGTCCCTGGGGAAGAACTTACAATTACAACAAAAGGTCCATGCCTTGTTCCATTCGTATCGGCTCTATAAAGAATATTCTGGCTGCTCCGATAGAGGTGGTTGTGGACGGTAAAACAGTAGGCTGTGGAAAGCTCAAGCTTAGAAAAGTTTCGGATGTCCGTGACGAGCTGACCTTTGTAGCTAAAAATCCTAAGTTCACGGTCCAAAATGACTTTTGGCTCGAATATGATGGTCTGATTTACAATACACTTAAGTTCACCGCTAAGAGTAATATAAAAACGATCGCATTGCGGATACCAATCGAATCTCAGCATGCCCAATATGCGCATATAACCGAATCCGGTTTTGGTGCTGGTGGCGGATATACAAGGGAAGTTAACACATCTTTTAATATCCGGTTTTGGCCGATTATTTGGCTTGGGGATTTTGAACGCGGCTTGTGCTGGTTTGCCGAAGGCCAAAACGATCTGAAAATAAAATCCCGCAAGCCAATTTTCGTAAATAAAAACAAGAAAGCTACCGTACTGAAAGTTATCTTGGCTGAAAATATTAAAGCAGGCCAAAATGTCGAATTAAAATTCGGCATGATCGCCACTCCGGTTAAACCTCTGCACCCGAGGTATCCGCTCAATATTTTTGGTGGATACGGACTTCAAAAGGTATTTAACCAGCCTCCGAAACAAACAGTATATGCAATGGTGTATTGGGGTGAAGAACAGGGTTTCTGGGATTTTAAACTTTTCAATAAGGCCACCAATAAATGGTACGATTCCGGTAAGGACCTTGCACGGATAAACAAAGAAGAATATCCTTCCATCGTCGTGCCCTATATGACTCCATACAGTATGGTCTCTGAAACCCCCGAAGCCAATTACTACGTAGATGAATGGAAACGGGTTCCTTCGAATATAGGCTACGGAAAACGCTCGCTACCTGGCGGCAAGAGCAAACTTTACGTCAGTTACTGCATGAGTCCCCAGTCGATAAGCTATAACCGGTTTTATGCTCACAAAGTAGCTGAAATGATCAAGCGAATGAATTTGCGAGGTTTGTATTTCGATTACGGTGTCGCATACAGGGATTCCAATAAATACCACGGTGCCAACGGGGATCTCCCTATACTTGGCCTACGTGATTTCTATCGGAGAATCGTCAATGAATTCATAAAAGCCGGCATCAACGATTACGTTATCTGCGTACATAACTCTATGTCGATGCAAATCCCGAGTTTGACATATGTTACTCATTTCTTTAATGGAGAACAACATAGGTTACTCTCGTCGGGGACACTGCGTAACGGAAAGGATTATCTCGATACTTTACCCCTTTATTATTTCGGAATTGAACAGAGTAGCCTGCCGTGGGGAATTACTGCAAATATGCTACCCGAATTACCGGGAAGCGAGTACTGGCTTAAAGAGATGGGTGTCAAAAATGAGACCGTTACCGAATATCTTTGGGACTGCAGCAGTTCGATAGATATGCCTTGCTTGCTGCACAACTCATTGCCGTCACCCGGAAGACAAAGCGCATATTACTACAAAAAAATTTATAATGCCTTGGCCGATTTTGATGTACCCTCAGCTGTATTTCATCCTTATTGGAGGAACAAAGATCTGATCAGCGTGGATAATGACAACATAAAAGTCAGCTTTTATACCCGACTGGAAGCACCGCGAGCACTTTTAGTAGTCGGAAATCTCAGCAAAAAACCGCAAACAGTTACAATCGGACTCGACTTTAGAAAATTATATGACTGGAGTAAGGCTGACGCTGGCAACCGAAGAGTAAAGAAAAAGAGTGAAATTCTCTATGCTGACGAGCGAATGGGAGCACGCGATGCTAAAATCCTTAAACTAGGACCAAATGACATTAAGGTTTGGGTCAAGGGGCATTCCATGGCTTTAATCGAAGTTGACGGGCATCAGAGACTCTGAGAGACTCTGATAGCTGTTAACAATAGCATTAGAGTATGCCAATCAGAATGGAAAATGGAAACAACATTATGGATATTATGAGAAAAAACCAAAGCTAACGTTTCATTATCAAACTATTTTATCTGTGTTTTAGCTTTTCCTCTACTATCTTTGTAACGGAAAGGAAAGTCTATGAGTAATTCCATAAAGGATATTTCACTTGGCAGGAAAGACGGATTTCCTTTTGGTGAGTATGCATTCTGTGACGGTGAGTTGTCAGTAGTTGTGGAACGGAACGGAGGTATTGCTGAAATTAGCTTAGTAAAGAAGTGGTACAGAAACGGAGTGCCATTTCCGGATATAATTCCTCTTTCTATTATAGACCGGTCTCATTCCGATAGAAATCATCCGCCAATCTTATACGGAGCACCGATACGCTTTATTTCTACCCAAAAAAAAGGGCCTAATCTATATCAC
>WFQY01000550.1 GCA_015486815.1 Phycisphaerae bacterium
CCTCATAGACATTCTGATATTTTTCGCAGGCTTACCGATGTCGGAGAGATATTGTCCCGATGCCAATTCGAGGGCAATTAGCATATCAGTCAATTTTTGCTGATACGCTAATAGGTTTATTTGCTTTTGCATAATAGCTTGACGGACAAATTGAAGCTTTATTAAGCTGCCCGTATATTGCAAGGTTTGTCGGTATTGTTTTGCTAATTTGTTGAGTCTGTCGATTGACTGCCTTTCAAGAGATATTCTTTTTTGAATTGCATCGATATTTGTTATTATCATTACGATCTGATTTTCAGATTCGAAAACTCGTGCAATGTATTCGTCAAAAATCTGTTGACGTTTTGCTCGTGCTTGTGCAATGTTTCCCTGATTACGGTCGAATATAGGCAGATCGATATTGACGCCAAAACCAGCTGTACGTATTCTGTCGGTGTCTCTGTCAGCTAAGAATCCTATCGTAATTTTGGGAAACTGATTCAATATTTCCGTCTGAACCCGCTGCTGTTGACTTTCGTAACTCATTTTTAATGCTAACAGGTCGAGTCGATGATTTTCTACCTCGTTTGCTAATTTTCGAACGGATAGATTGTGTGGTATTACGATTGGTTTTACATTTTTCTGGATAGGGATTTGTGTATCAGTGTCAACGCCAAGTAATTTCTTGAGTATTAACCGTTCTTGATTTTGCTGCTGTCGGAGCTTTATTAATAGTTTGTTGGTTTGATACAGGTTATCTTGTATTTGTTGTAGATCCGATATGCTTACATATCCGATTGTTAGATTATGTTTAACAGTTGATAATAGCTGCTTTAGATGAGTTCGCATTTTTTGAGCGGCAGTAAGTTGCCTATCGACATAAATCAAATGATACAGATGCATTTTTGCGGACTGAGCGATCTGCCATTCCTTCCAAGCTATTTGCAAATCAATCGATTTTGCTTGCGTATCTGCGGAGTTCTTTTTCGAATTTAATGTAATAAGTGAGGTAATGTCCCATTGGATACCAAAGCTGCAGGCAGTATGATGTCTGGTTGAATGATGAGCTTCCGTAGAGCCGCCTGACGAGGTGTCAGCTGCTGATTGTCCGCCTGTGATTGCATCCGTGAGTGCACCCGATAATTGATCGCGTGCGGTGCTTTTGATTCGTGAGCCGATACTCTCTTTGCCCTCGCTTTTAGGATGCGGAAATGCAAGGGTGAATGAAATCTGCGGGTTAGGTAGTAATCCCGCTTGAATTACCTGTGCCTGCGCTATTTTGCGTTTGTCTCTTTCAGCTTTCAATTGCGGATTGACTAAGACAGCCAAGATAGCAGCCTCGTCCGGATTCAAACCGTCTTTGATATTGAAAGGAACAGGTTTGAGAATAGGATGTTTGATGCGATTAGCATTTACCGCCAGAGTATCGATATCGTTGTGCAAAAGATTTTGCTTTACGATATTGCGAGTTAATGGTTTGGGATGATAGCTCTGGCAGCCATTGATAAGCAATATTGCCAAAACAGCAGCTATTACTCGCTGACGCAAATTGTTAATTTCGCTCGATATCATAGATAAATATTATATTGATTGTAGATTACCGCAACCTTATCGCAACATTACCATTTGGTAATGTTGTAATTTTTCATATTTTTTTAAGATTACCAAATTGTAATGTTACGGTAAGCATACGGTAATGTATATCTGCTAAACTTTATTTGGATAAACTGGTTTGCAGTCAATTATATTTATTGGAGAAAGTGCTATGAAGAAAAAATGTATCGTCAGTATGGGAATCGGTATCCTGCTTACCTGGATTGTCCTCTTCGGAACAGGTTGTGCTGGATCGGACGACAGCAAGGCCTGTAAAGGAACCATCAAAACTAAAAATAAGGTTCAAGCAGATTTTCCCTCTTTAGCCAAAATCACACCAGCGCAGGCTGCCCAAAAAGCATTATCTGCTGTTCAGGGTAAGGTCTCGAAAACAGAGCTTGAAGATGAGAACGGTTTTCTTGTTTACGGTGTCGAAGTTGTAATGTCTGACAAGTCCATTGTGGATGTAAAGGTGGATGCCGGTTCAGGAAAAATTCTCACTATGGATCGGGACAAAGCGGATGACAACGACCACGGATCCGGCGAAGATGAAGGCGACAAAGACCGTGATGAATAATTATTTCGACACATATCACGAGCAACAAAAAAGGCGTTAATCTGTATTTGAGAGGTTATCATGACCAGGGACATCTGTATAGCGAAATGGCATAGTATGCTGCGAAAAATTGTTCTGCCCCTGATTTTGCTGATTGTTGGCGTTCTGGTGTGGCAGTGGAACGAGACGCGGTTGCACCATTTCCGCACAGTGACTCCCTGCGTGCTATACCGCTCGACGTGGCCTCAGCCTCAAAACCTGAAAACGCTGCGCTGCCGGTATAACATCCGAACCGTTGTGAACCTCTGCCTGGAAAACGAGGAGAAGTCACAGGAAAACAACAACTGGCAGAACGAAACACAGGCTTGCAAAGCACTCGGCATCAGACTGATACACATTCCGCTTCCCGGGGATACGCCACCCTCCACAAAGCAGGCGGAGCAGTGGTTGCAAATCGTTAAGTCACCGGAGCGTTTGCCCGTGTTGGTTCATTGTGCGCACGGGGTGGTGCGTACAAATGCGATGGTGGCAATTTACAGAATCAGCGTGCTCGGAGAAGACAACAAAAACGTTCTTCAGAATCTTCCCGATTTCGGGCACGACCTGTACTGTCCGAAACGGAAGAAACTGAACGACTTCATCTTGGACTGGCGAACGCATCGTCCTGAGGAGTCCGAATAATGATTAGTATTGAAAATCTGCATTTAAGTATTGATGACAAGGAAATCCTAAAGGGCGTTGAATTGCACTTGAATCCAGGTGACATCTATGGGCTTCTCGGTCCCAATGGTGCTGGAAAGTCCACTACCATCTTTGCCCTTTTGGGATTGCGCACGCGCAGCAGTGGTCAAATCAAAGTACTGAGCCGTGATCCGAGAGAACATGCAGTTGCAATTCGCCGTTCTATCGGGGTGATGCCGGAAAACTCAGGGTTCTACGAATGGATGAGCGCCCCCGCTTACCTCCAATGGTATGGCCGTCTTTATGGTTCTTCTCCGAGCAACAGGGATTTGCGAATATTGCTGGGAAAAGTCGGACTTGAAACAGAAATTCGCCGCCCTATCAGCACCTATTCCAGAGGAATGAAACAGCGTTTGGCGCTAGCCCGAGCGTTCATGCCAAACCCCAGTTTGTTGATTTTGGACGAACCCACTAATGGACTCGACCCCAAAGGCAGGCGTGAGATTCACGATCTGCTGCTTGAATTCGCATCCGAAGGGGATGCGGGAATACTATTGTGCACCCACTTAATAGATGATGTAGATCGTCTGTGTAATCAAATTGGGATTATTGATAAGGGGCAGACCCGACTTGAAGGTCCCCTTGGCGAGCTGTTGGCGGAACAGGAGACAGGACAGCGTTACCGTCTGCGACTAGAAACCGAGCCTGATACCTCCAACCTTCCAGCAGGGGTTTCCCTGTTGTCTCATGAAGGCGACTGGTGGCGTGTTCAACTGCAGCCCAAAACGAATGAAGAGCCTTCCACATTTTGGGGAGAGTTGTGGCGGAGTGGCTGGCGCATCCTGGAAATTCGCTCCGAAACATCAAGTCTTGAGGAACTTTATATCAGCAATACCGGGCCGGATCGGCCCCAAGTAAAGGAGGTGGCAATATGAAGCCACACTTCACTATCGCCTACAAAGAAAGCACTCAGATGATACGCAGTCAACGCGGTATGTTGTGGTTGTTGACCTTTAGTGGACTGTTGTCAGCTTTCAGTTTGCTTTTGGTGAGTAACACCGAACTGAGTCTGCTTGACAATGCCCAGGTGGTCTACATGATGGCAGGGACTGTCCTTGCTGCCGGAACCCTGCTTGCCACCATTCTGGGAAGCGATGCCTATGCAGGGGAAAAAGAACGAGGTACTCTCGTGCCTCTGCTCTGTGCACCAATTATCTCAAACGCGATTCTTGCCGGCAAGGCTATGGGTATGTTCTTTGCTTGGGTAGTCATGTTTATCGTAGCAACACCCTACCTGTGGGCTGTTGGAGCAAGTGGTCAGAACCTCGGTGAAGCTATCTTTTATCTGGCTCTTTTCGGTACGCCGGTGGTGCTCGGATTCGGATACCTGGCTATGGCTTTATCGGCTCGTACCGGCAGCGTTTTAGCATCACTCTTAAGTACGGTTACCCTGCTGATGCTGGCAGCAAGTCCACTATTGATCGGTCCAGGCTTGCGAGGAACAACCCTTGGCCGCGCCTTGGACGCCATTAATCCGTTTGCCGGTGCGATTAATACCTTCGACAGCGTCATTATCGACAGTAAGCCATTTTCAGCACAAACGGGAAGGCTTGTGCTGGTGGTCGTATGGTTGGGTCTTTGTTTGCTGGCGGCACGACGCAACGCCGCCCATCCAAGGTTTTAATAAGGAGAAAATACTATGAAAATATGGAAAAATATACTATTGATTCCTATGGTGGCGGGATTTCTCGTTTCGGTCGTGGTTGCTGCCCCGCCCCCTTTAACACTGAACCTTCACCCAGACAAGAAAAACCCCGCATCCCCCGTCATGGGAAACCACCTGCGATTTTGGAGCACTATTACCAATACAGGGTTAACCCCCATAGAAGGGATCGTGGCGTGGATCAGCTTGGTGGAAATCGATCCGGGAAATGAACAGCCGGTGGACATGGAAGACTGGAGCGCCCACAAGGCCGTCACCGGAGCATCTCTGGCGCCGGGTCAGTCCCTGCGAACCGACTGGTCTATGAGATTGATCAAGGGCGGTGACTATCGGGTAGTGGTCAGTGTAACCGACCGTGGAGGACGTCAGGTGTATACTAGCCCAACCGTTCAGTTTCATGTTCGGCAGAAACAGGTTCTTCAGGTGGGACGGGTGTTGCCCGTGGCCACCACGGTTCCGTTGCTGATTATCGGGTTGATGATTTTCAAAAAACATTCGTTTCATAAATGTTGCTGGCTTTTGACGGAGGAAAGGTAAATGACAGAGCAAAATCAAAATGTCGAACCGAAATTGAGCGCTAACAGTGTAAATTGGTTTGCCTTTGTGTTGATAGCGATTCTTGCGCTGATATTTTTCTGCTATCATATAGGCGATTTTGTCTTATTGAGTGAACACGAAGCGCTTGTCGGACAAACAGCGAAAGAGACGTTAGGGGGGCATTGGATTGTTCCTCACTTTGACGGTCAGATGCGTTTGCAAAAAACGCCTTTGATGTATTGGATAGTAGCGTGTGTCTCAGCTCTGAAGCATCAGCCTGTAAATGAATTTACCGTGAGACTGCCATCGGCGTTGTCAGCTGTCGGCATTGTTTTGCTGATGATGATATTGGTTTCGCGAGCTTACGATAGGACGATGGGAATAATCGTAGGATTAGCTACTATTGCGAGTACGGGAATGCTTTGGCAGTCACATCGCGGTACGAGTGATATGCTGATGTCGTTTTTTGTTGTCGCTTGCTTTGTGTTTTTCTGGCTTGGCATCGAACGGATAAAACAAAATCAATCGGCGAGGGTCTATTGCTATCTTTTCTATATTTGCTTTTGTCTTGGAATGTTGGCGAAGGGGCCTGTGCCTGCGCCCGCTGTCGGTCTGCCGATTTTTATATATTTGTTGATTACCGGTGATTGGAAGCATTGGCGCAAATTTCATCTGCTCGAGGGTGTAATCATAGTGGCGGTCTTGCTCGGTTGGTGGGTGTTAGCGGTTTTGTTTACCGTGCCCGATGCTATTTGGCGATGGAAGGCAGAATATGTAGCGAGGTATCTCGGTGGGTTCGGGACAATTCGTCCTTGGTATTATTACATTCCGCAGATTTTCCTGCTGACACTGCCTTGGTCGTTATTTCTGCCTGCTGGTTTATATTATGTTTATCAAAGAGCGCGCTTACAAAGCGATGAGCAATCGGAAAATGCCTCGTTGCAGCGGCAGATTAATCTTTATATGCTATTGTGGTTGATTGTCGATTTTGTATTTTTCAGTATCTCGAAGGGCAAACGAGCCCATTACATCCTACCGATTCTTCCGCCTGCGATTGTTGTTTCGATAGTTGGTATGCTTGCAATCGAAGAGAAGATTGTTTCCGCCGGCAAAGAATTAACTCGCTGGTTGATGCGGGCTTCGATAGCGATAGTATCGCTCGTTCTTATTCTCAGCTGGTGGTATGTAAGAAATAATTTTCCGCAGCTTGAAGGTAATTTTATTATCGTAGCGATGTTGGTGATTTTATCCGCGATTATTTTTACTTGGCAGTATCAAAGAAATAAAATCATCTCAGCGGTCTTGGCTTTGACGGTAATTTTTGGCATTACGTTTACGTTTTATATTTGGCCTATAGTTCCCAAAGCGATGAACCCCCAGCGGAATCCCGAAATAGCTGCTAATCTCTTGCGGCAGAATGTTCCGCCCGATGCAAAATTTTACTTTATCGGCAGATGTAATGCTCCGTTGGTTTTCTATTACGATAGGATCATTCCGCAGATTCCCGACGCTGAGCAGATTATAGAGATATTAAAATCGCCCGACAGAAAGGCTGCGATAAAGAATATCGAGCGCAGGGTTATCGAAAAAGTTGTTAAGATTATCTCCCGAAACAAATGCTGCTATTTCATAACGTCTGATGCGAGATATGACCGAAGTAAGTCCTTGTTGGGAGAATATAACATCAAATTGTATCCTGTTGTTCGCTTGGTGAATTTCCACGGCGATGGTGAAGGTCTGATAGTGGTGAGTAATTGTTGTCCGAAACCGACAACGCAAACCAAACCGACAACACAGACCAGACCAACAACAAGACCATAGAGGAGAAAACAAAATGAAAAAAATAATACGAATTGTTGTTATTGTCTTATTGGTTATATTGTGTGCAAATTATGCCGGTAAACTAATTGCTCAGCATATAGAAACATCTCACGAGATAGCTCCCGATGATAGTCAGCTAAAACAGATACAACAGAAACTGCCTAATAGTTCTTCTGTAAGTAAATTTTCGTTTTACGTTTTTGGCGATAGTAAAGGGAGATTTGAGGTATTGGATAAAATTGCATCCGATGCGAAACGGGAGCATCCTGCGTTTTTGATAAATGTTGGTGATATTGTCAGCGATGGCGGGCTAAAGGAATTTGAAAAATATTATCGATGGGCATCGAAATTGACTGTTCCGAGCTTTACCGTTTTGGGAAATCACGATCTTATCCGGAAAACGAAATCATCAAAAAATTATTCGTTTTTTTTCGGGCCTACCTATTATAGTTTTCATTACGGTAATTCTTATTTCATTGTTCTTGATGATGCGTTGAGCTATATCAGCGACAAACAATTGGATTGGCTTCGGAAAACTCTTAAAAAGGCGAAACACTATCGACATATTTTTGTTTTTGCACATCAGCCGATTATAGATCCGCGCAAAGGTATGTATCATTGTATGAAGCCTATATGGAGTAATCGTTCAGAATTGATTGCTATTTTGAAAAGGGCGGATATCGACATCTTTTTTGCTTCACACATTCACAGCTATTTTGAATACAATATTGACGGGATACGATGTATAATTACCGGCGGAGCAGGTGCACCGTTGAAACCTCCGATGCGTAAAAATCATTACGTAAAGGTTGTGGTTGATAAAGACAATGTTTATACGCAGCTTAAATTAATAACGCCTGAGACGATGAAAAGTAAACTCCGAGATAATATTACCAAAGAGGAGTTGAAAAATGATGCACAACGAACGGGACGGCATCAGGGATAGCGTAGCTATTCTATCGGGCTGGTCGGGATTGATATTGATACTGTCCGTATTAGTAGGTGTAAGGTGGTTTCGGCTTGGTGATTTTAGCTTTCCGACAGCGATGGCGTATCACGGGATATTGATACCTGCGTGGATGATGCTGATATTAGCTTACTCGCGAAATATTGAGCTTAACGGTAATGCGAGACTTTCATTGGGTATCTTAGCGGTTGTAGCTGCTATTCTCACGGGCGTCGGGTCGATGTTAATCAACGGGCAGGGGTTTTCCGTCGCGACAGCTATTCAAGTAGCGGGTATGACGATAGCTGAGCTGACAGCTATCGTTGTCATAATCAAATCATTCATATATTACTTCGGGACGTCGGCAACAGAAATTGAACCGTTAGCATGGTGGACGACGACAATTGCATTGATAGCTGTCTCGCTTGCTACGCCGCTTGGTCATCTCGCCGGCGCGGTAAAGGATTTTGGCGAAAAATTTCCGATATTTGCAATGCACCTATCCTTTCTGAAATTAGAACCCAAAGACGTTGTCGAAGGATATATAGGTTCGCACAGTCATCAAATCTTAGCTGCATTTTTAGCAGCTGGATTTGCAATGCCTCTTATTCGAAAATCTCGGGAATCTCAGGAGAAAAAGTCTCTCAGTTCGATTACGGCGCAAATCGGTTTATTCATTATGATAATAGCGACCATTGCACAGACGGGGTTATATCAATATTGTGCGTGGTTTGGATGGGAGCCGCCCGATTTGTTTGCGAATGAGCCGAACGGCCTGCCTCTCGATGACTTTATTCTGATTATTCTCGGCGTGGGAATGTTATTGTTAATACCGGCTCTCGTAATGACTGGCAGAGAGAGTTTACAAAAGGCGGAAGATTATGCGCCGTTTATCAAGAGGCTTATAGCTGTTCTTATGATTGCTTATATGGTTTCGGTTGTTGCGATTGGTGTATATATTGAATTTCACGAACAATATTTCGGGCATGGCGAAAATCCCAATGCCGCTGGCTTTGCCAACGCCCTTGCTTATATACGCGCTCATCTGCTTTTTGGCTTGATGATTATTCCGGCTTTACTCGCAGCATTGCTTAATGGGAATATGATAAATGTTAAAAGTGGGAAATGGATCGTAATAGAATTTGTCTCTCTGATTGCAATTGTGGGGACAGCTGGAACATTTCTGTGGACATTTCGATTGAATTCTTTGCTCGTCAAGATTACTTTTGCCTTAGCTGCTGTGTTTCTGTTATTATT
>WFQY01000551.1 GCA_015486815.1 Phycisphaerae bacterium
CGATATTCCCGAAGGGCAGCCATCGATGTAAATGAATTGTACTCCCATCTTTTCAGCATATTGTCGATATTGACCCAGAAAATATTCCATAAAACCTTTTGCGCGAATCTGCTTGAGATAGCTTGGTTCACCGGTCAAATCGTGATTCCAATTTGCATAGTCAAACTTTCCGTCGCGCCTTGTAACTACGAATTCGGGATGCTCCTTTAATGTGCGTGTCCCGTTAGCGATAGACCAAAGCCACGTGTACATAGCTAACCGCCATTTCGGAGCTGATTTGATAAACTCATAATTCTGTTTGGCAATATCCTCAGCCAATACCGTAGGACGGGGCTTTTTAGGAGTACCACAAACAAGCTTGCCCTGCGAAAAATAATCTCCCCATAGCAGATTAAGATTCCATCGCGTCGTCATACACGGAGTATCCCTGAGCTTATTGAGTAGGGGAATATTTCTGCCCATATACATTGCATCCATTCGGCACTCTTTCCAAAACCATTTCGAGACATTGATGTCGTAAACTTTCTTTACTTCGGGCAGATTATCGTAATAGCTGTAATAGCCGAACTCATCACCCGCAAGTATCAAAATGCGCGTCTCAGCGGACGATTCCGCTTTGTCTGTAAGATAATCAGCGAATACCGGAGCGAACCAGCCAGCTTGTTGATAACGATATTCATTAGAAAAATTAAATCCCGACCTTACCATAACGTACCTATCGTTTATGCGGTATCGATATTGTGCTACGATGCGATTATATCTTCGGGAATCAAACGTCATATCGCCAGGCCCGAGATAATTATCGGCGTGCAGATTAAAATGCCCGCTTTTGCTGAACGCATTGTCAAATGTCAGTTGAGAAAAATATTCGATGAAATATCCGCCATTACTCTGCGAGCGGAAACGAACTGTCTTCGATAGCTCCCGAGCGGATTGCGCAAAACGATAGATTTTCGTTATCAGTAAATCGCTGAGTTTCTTATTCGTGCATTCGATAATAATTTCTTTCTTATTTTGCTTGATTGATATAACCTTATCCGTTCGCTCTGAAGACTTCGCCATACCTTTTTCATCAACAATTTGATATTCATCATTTGAATTTTGTATGATACGTCTGTTGTGCAATTGCAAATCCCATATACCGACAATAGCTCCGGTTTTAGGGGAAATAGCAGCTACCATGGCTTTGCTTTGCACGATGCGAAATCCCGCTGACTCCGCTTGTGTTACGGAAATAGGCAAATCGGAGAATCTGCCCTTATTCGTTATAGCTTTCGCATTTTCATAACAGAATACCGATATGGTCAAAACAAACAATATAGCAATGCCTCGCAAATGAACCATATTATAATCCTTTCAGCTATAAGGAAACTTTGGAGCAATTAATACAAAGGAAGTTTTGAAAAGTATATAAGTCCGTTCATATCTATCCCGACGTCATCTAACGTAGCGTCGGTATAGTAGCTAACGCTGCCATCGCCGAATAATAGGTTTGCACCCGTATTAAATTCATCACTCGTGTACCACCCGCCGGCACTTTTAGCTTCGAATGGTGTCCACTCAGCTCCTTTGGTCGGATGGTTAAAACAGTAATGGTCGAATTGGTCTTTGAAGCAATTGTCTTGCATCATTACCCATTTCTGGCTGCCAAGGTCGGATAAGTCTGTCGGTACATCTACCGAAGGCAAACCGAAAGTCGGCCGAGTCCTGTTCGGAAAATAAAAATATGACATATAATCGTGTAGTCCTTGGTTATATCGAGAGTCAGGCTCGTCAATCGGATATGCCGGACAATTAGGACAAATTAGAATCTTAGTAATCCCGCCACAGCCAGCGTCTTTGAACATCTTGGGTAAATCATAATGATCATTTCCCCAATTCACGTAAAAGATGCTCGGCATATACCAACTATTATTAAGTGCCGGTGGCACGTGAGAATTATTGTCAACGGCATAGGCGTATAACATCACTCCGCATTGCTTGAGATTATGACCACAGACAACCCTTTTGGCGATCTGTCTCGCATTCGACAGAGCAGGCAGAAGTATAGCAACTAAAACGGCAATGATGGCAACGACCACCAAAAGTTCAATAAGTGTAAAGG
>WFQY01000552.1 GCA_015486815.1 Phycisphaerae bacterium
GATAAAAGATTTGTGGTGAATGTCGAAGGAAAAAAGTAAAGCAAGAAGAGAAGATATATTATGCAGCGAGAACTGAAAATATTATCGGGATTCGTAGCGGTATTTCTATTGATGTATTTTGTTCCGCTCGATAGTCCGAAGGTGCAAAATGCGATATACGAATCGCTTAAGCTGACACAGTGGTATGCACGCGAACACGTATTGCTCTGTCTGGTGCCAGCGTTTTTTATCGCGGGTGCGATAGGTGTATTCATAAGCCAGCAGGCGGTAATGAAATATCTCGGCGCATCTGCAAATAAGATATTAGCTTATGCGGTAGCTTCGGTTTCCGGTGCGATATTAGCTGTCTGTTCGTGTACGATTTTACCATTGTTCACGGGCATATATCGAATGGGCGCAGGTCTCGGACCTGCGATAGCGTTTCTCTATTCCGGACCCGCGATAAATGTATTAGCTATAATCCTTACCGCTCGCATATTGGGTTTCAAAATCGGACTCGCTCGTGCGGTCGGTGCGATTGTCTTTAGCGTGGTGATAGGAATAATAATGCAGATGATTTTCGGCAATGAACAGCAGAAAATATCATCAAACCCCCAAGCAACTGACGCTGATGAAAATTCGCAAAGGCCACTTTGGCAGAATGCGGTTTATTTTGCCTCGATGGTTGGCATATTGATATTTGCAAATTGGGCGAAACCCGATAATGCTGCCGATTCGACTGTATGGGCAAAGATTTATATTCACAAATGGCAGATAACAGCTGGCTTTGCTGGGCTGCTCGGGTTGATATTGATTTTCTGGTTCGGAGTTAAGGTCTGGAAGGTATTACTGTCAGCTATCGTTGTAGCGGGGGTTGGTCTGTGGTTTGCAAATACACCTCTTGCTGCATTTACGATTGGTGCGGTATGTCTTTCGCTTATATTAGCCAGTGAAGATTCTCATCTGAAAGAATGGCTTACTTCTACGTGGTGGTTTGCGAAATTGATTCTGCCATTGTTGTTTGTCGGTGTCCTTATTGCTGGCTTGCTGTTAGGACGGGTTGGGCACGAAGGTTTGATTCCTTCGGAATGGATAGCATCATCGGTCGGTGGCAATTCTCTATGGGCGAATCTGTTTGCTTCGGTAGCAGGTGCCTTTATGTATTTTGCGACGCTAACGGAAGTTCCGATTTTACAAGGTTTGATAGGCGCTGGTATGGGTAAGGGGCCTGCGTTGGCATTGCTTCTCGCTGGGCCCGCTCTCTCGCTTCCTAATATGCTTGTTATCCGTTCGGTAATCGGGACGAAAAAGACCGTTTGTTACGTGAGTTTGGTTGTTGTGATGGCGACGATTTCCGGAATGATTTTCGGATATTTTGCATAATTTGCTTAATATGTTTAATGTGGTTTTAATGTTTTAATCTGAAAGGGTAGAACGATGGCAACATTTGAAGAATTGTTTGAAGCTGGTATTATTATCCACGGGCACAGATGTCCCGCTATGCCTGTGGGCATCAAGGCTGGTCTTGCTGCGATGGAAAAGTTAGGGGTAACGCCTGCGAAGAACAAAGAATTGTTTTGTATCGCTGAGGCAGGCCCGACTCACGCTATGCATTGTTTTTGTGATGGTGTGCAATTTGCAACCGGCTGTACTTTTGGAAAGGGCAATATTATAAAAGCCAATTACGCAAAGTTAGCTTTTACTCTGATTGATGTGAAAACGAAAAAAGCGGTGCGTGTCGTACTCAATCCGGTATTTCACAAAAAGGCACTTTCATCGGAATTTCTCAAGCAGAGACTATCGGGCGTCGAGCCTCAGGATGTACCAGCTGAGATAGCGAATCCGATGATAGAAAATGCAATCTCTCAGCCTGATGATGTTTTGTTCAAAATTTCGGAAGTTTTCAATACAGACTTTACACTGCCTAAAGGCACGTTCGAATGGGTAGAGTGTCAGAAATGTGGTGAGATAACCTTCGGCTGTGGCGTACGGGTTCAGGATGGCAAACAGGTATGCCTGCCCTGTTCCGGATACGAAGCAGCCGAGGTCAAACGTTAAAAGGAAATTTAAAATGCATACATTATATTTTGTTCCGTTGATGTTTTTCGGAATAGCATTTGTGTTTTCAATGCTTGGTATGGGCGGTTCGCAAATTTATATTCCGATACTCTTTTGGTGTGGCCTCGATTTCAAAACCGAGGCGATACCGCTCGGTATGTTGCTTAATGTTGTCAACAGTAGTTCAGCTGCGGTTACTTATACGCTAAAAAAGATGATAGATTGGCGGATAGCATTGACATTCGGAATAACGATGTTGATATTTGCGCCGCTTGGTACGTGGCTTAATTTGCATCTGCCAACTCGTCCGATTATAGCTGTCTTTGCCATATTTACTGCGACCGCTGGTCTGCTGATGCTTATTGGTTGGCGGCCTAAGGGTGGAAAATTAGCCACCAAAGGCAGGACAATATTGGGTGTTACAGGCGGAGCTGGTTTGGGATTTTTAGCTGGCCTTATCGGTAGAGGTGGCGGTTCGTTTATCGTACCGTTGTTATATATGTGTGGGCTCGAAGCAAAGACGGCAGCTGCCACTTCGAGTGTAGCTGTTACTTTTTCTGGTGTTTCGAGTTTTGTCTCGCATCTTGCAACCGCTGCCCGACCGAATTGGCTGCTTTGGGGTGCGTGCGTGATAGCTGTCTTCGCAGGCAGTCAGTTAGGCTCGCGGTTTATGTCAACAAAGCTCAAAGGTAAAGCGGTAAGAAGGGTCTTTGCGGTTGTGCTGCTTGTGGTAGCTGCTATTTTGATTATCAAAAATGTGTTATAGGTGTGTATGTTTTTATGATGGGAGAAACGGTTATGAAGAAAATTCAAATACTCGGAACAGGCTGTCCTAAATGTCAAAAGCTCTTAGCTAATGCCGAAGCTGCCGCTAAGGAGCTTGGTATCGAATATGCAATCGAAAAAATAAATGAGATAGACAAAATTATGCAGTTTGGCGTTATGATGACTCCTGCGCTGGCGATTGACGGTAAGGTACTTTCGAGCGGTAAATTATTATCCGTTGACGATATTAAAAATTTATTATCGAAATAAAACAAAATCGTCAGCTATTCGTCAACTATATATTGAGGAAAAATAACAATGGCTTCAAAATCCTTACCGAAGACGATAATAACCGTTGTGTTGTTACTTTTTGTCGGCGTGAGTTTGGTAACATTAACGGTAAAAGAAAGGCAGAGGTCGCAAGCAAAGCGTCAGCTGGCAAAATCGGCAAAAGCTCAGCTCGCGACAAAGTCAGCTACCTCCGAACCCGCTGCCACGTCCGAACCTACCTCTAAGCCTGCTGCTGCAAAGATGCATAAAGTCATCGTGTATTATTTCCATGGCAATGTCCGATGTCCTACGTGCATAAAAATCGAAGCGTATGCACGAGAAGCTATCGAGTCGGCATTTGCTAACGAACTTCGTAGTGGAAAGCTGCAATTTATCGTCATTAACGCACAAAAGCCCGAAAATGAACACTACATTTACGATTATAAACTCGTAAGTAAATCTCTGGTTGTTTCCGAAGTCTCCGGTGATAAGGAGCTGCGATGGAAGAATCTCAATCGTCTATGGGAGTTAATAGGCAATAAACGTGCGTTTATGAAATATGTACAAGACCAAGTGAGGGATTACATTAAGGATATTCGTTGATGAGCGAATTATTGACAGCTTCAATCTGGGGATTATGGTTCGGAATATTGACATCCATAAGCCCCTGCCCGTTAGCAACGAATATAGCTGCGATTTCTTTTATCGGAAAACCACTCGCTCATCCCAAATATATCTTTTTGACGGGTATGCTATATACCCTCGGCCGAACTCTGACATATACGATTCCTGGTATTTTACTCGTTACGAGTATTCTGTCAGCTCCGGTGGTCTCGGAATTTTTGCAGGTTTATATGAATAAGATATTAGGCCCTGTGCTTATTATCACGGGAATGTTTCTGCTTGAGCTTTTAAGCGTTAATTTTGGTGGTGCGGGGGTAAGTGAAAAGGTGCATAAGCAAGCGGGAAAATGGGGAGTTTGGGGCGGACTGATATTAGGAGTTGTATTTGCGATGAGTTTTTGTCCCGTCTCAGCAGCTTTATTTTTCGGTAGTTTGATACCGTTAGCTGTCAAGTACGAATCTTATTTTCTGCTGCCTATTTTGTACGGCGTAGGTACAGCTCTTCCTGTTTTCGCATTTGCAATTTTCATTGCTTTCGGTGCCGACTTTATCGGAAAAGCCTTTAATTTGCTAAGCAAATTTGAAGTCTGGGCGAGAAATCTCACGGGCATTGTTTTCATATTGGTAGGACTTTACCTTTCGGTGATATATATTTTTAACGCTTAGAGCTTAGATATATTTCACTCGAAGCCATCTTTCGCTAAATTTCATTCCTCACTCGAAAGTTAAAACGAATATTTCTTATATACCTCAAACGATTCATCCGTAGATGATGATCGACAATTAACGATTTACGATGACCAATTGGCAATTTAAGATGTTAAGCTTTTAGCCATTAGTCCGTTGGCTTTATAAACAGTTACGGAATTGTCCGCAATCCGAAACCCGCAATTAGCAATACTCAAATTAGCAACTTAAAGCTAAAATAAACTTTTTCTATAGATTACGTATTTACTCAAACAGATTTCCTTCAAGTTGCCCCCGCGTAATTTTGGCATAATCGAGGACATCTCTTAGCGATGCTCCTTTGCTCGTCAGATTATAAAATGTATTTTCACCGAGAAGAACATAACTCCATTCCGCTCCCATCCGCTCTTCTGGTGGCAATTGATTGATCTTACTCAGCTGATCGAGCGTGGCAATCTGTTTTAATTTTACGTTCTCAGCGGACAATCTATCCTGTGCTTTCGTCTCGACAATATATATTGTGTCTTCCATTCGCACAACAAAATCAGGACTGTACCATCCCAGTAAACCATCAGCTCTTATATAATTTATATGTGCAAACGTATGATAATGCTCATTTACTTTTACAAACGAAATTACTTCGCTATCATTATCGCAAAATTCCATAAATGATTTTTCCAGCCCGCCTTTATTAGACGGATAAGCAAGTTTTTCGTAAATTGTTTTTTCAATATCCAATGCGAAATTTTCCCGCATCCTTAATGTTGGCACTTCCGAAAAATACCGCTTGAACACTTTTGCTTCTTCTATACTGATTGAATTCTGCAGTTCGTATATAGCACTGCTTATTTCTTTTACGATATGCTCGACTATTCCGCTTTGAGCAATCAACAAAACACGCCAATTATTTCCTTCGAACGGATCGAATGGCTGATTGAATAATCTGTAACGAATGAACATATCAATCGCTCTGGCAAAATCAGCCTGATTTATTTGCAACGTTGGAAATGAACGATATTTCCGTTTACCTACCTTCACATACATATTCGAGACCAGCCCAACTATCCTACTTATAAACTCATTATAGCTTTTCGAATTAAACAGCTCTGTTTTGATTTCGTATTCACCGAATCGCGTTTTGACCGTCAATTCCTCCGAAAAAAACACCTCGCCTCCTTTCGGAACGAGCCTTTTAAGCTGTTCAAGTTCATAACCGCTATAAGGACGCAATCCGTTAATATCAATTGCGGAAATATTCAACACTTCTTCCCTGTCACTTACAATTATCGGTATGTATATATCGTATTTCTGATAATTTTCTTTCAATCCTACGGTTATCAAATCGCCCAAAACCGACGTTCTGTCGCCGTCAAATTCTTCCACTTCGGCAACTGTCTGTTCTTCCATTAACCTGTCATAAAATTCGATAAACGCAGGATGTTCAACAATACTCAAAATATCTATATATGCTTTGGGCTTTTGTTTTTTCTTCAATAGCAATTCGATATTTTCTCTTCGCAAATCCTCATATTCTTTTTCCCGCCACATCAACCTCAAGCCCCGTCCTACGGTCTGCTCGAGTAATATCGGTGCCTGCGATGAACGCAGCGGAACAACCACGCAGATATTATTTACATCAAAACCTTCTCTTAACATCAATACCGAAACAATTACCTTAGGCTTGGGATGCTCATCAATTTTGAACAACTTCAGCCTTACTTCGTCCCACTCTTTAGCTGGAATATTTCCTTTTCTGTCCGAATCGATCCTTATAACATCTTCCTTATCAAGCCCGATATCAGGACCAACCAGATAATCAACCACCAATGGCGTTACTGATGTATCTTCGCAAATCACAAACATCTTTGGATATTTATTACTGACTCCGCTACTGTCCTTTGTCAGATTAACGAAATGTTCTTCGAGGATTCTCAATTTCGTAATTCCCGCTCTTAACATCGTTTTCTGCCCATCGGACAGTGCTATTACACGTCTGCCCTCCCTGATAGCTTTGAAATCAAGAGGCAGCGATGCCAGTTCTTTGCGCTTATCAAGAACAATCGTCTTTACAAGCCCGCTGTGAATTGCACTTTTCAGGTTAAAATCCACAACTATATGCGGGAAAAAATGTCTCACCCGCCTTTGTCCGCTACCCGTTACGTCATAAGGGGTCGCTGAAAAGTCTATCTGAATAAACCTCTCGCCTTTAGGTTCTGCTATATAATTCAGACTCTTCTGCCACTCGACTTCTTTTATCTCGCCATAGGTCTTATTTTCGTGTATATGATGTGCTTCATCATTTATAACGACAAGGTCTTTCGCTTTTCTCAAAAACTCAAGCTCCGTGCCTCTGAGAAATTTATTATCAAGCGAATCCAAACTATGCCCCGCAGTCGTACCGGGCGTTATAGGCAAAAGTTCTTTTATCGCCACTGACGGATCTTCCAGTGGCGAGCTTTCTACTTGTTCTTGTTCTTCTTCAACACCTGCAAGTAAATGCCAGTTCGTTATCGCAATAAATCCTTCACCCGTAACCTTCTTGCCGATCTCTTCTTTTCTGCAAGTCGCATTCTGAATAAAGCCGAACACGTCGTCCCTGTAATCAACCGGTATAAACAATTCCTGAAACTTTACAAAATCGGAATTATCAAAATCTCTTACTCCTTCCTCATTTTCCTTACCGAGATACGCATCGAGTAGCCGTTCATAGACAATAAGCCCCGGTGCAACCAAAAGAAAATTTTTGGAATATCGTCCGCTATAGCTATCTTCATATTTAGCATTCAGAAACTGCCAAACCAAAGCTGCATGCATTACCCACGTCTTACCCGTGCCCGTTGCCATCTTCATTGCATATTTTGGATGCTTATATTTACTCTTATTAAGCTCCTTCAAATCCATATCCAGCAAAATCTCACTATCAACCTGCTCATACATCTCATATACATTCGATACCTGTAATATCTCATGCACGAATATCATATTCAATATTGCCTGACGCTGGCCCGAATGAAAATTCACATTCCGATTTTCGCAATAACTATCTTCAAACCAAAACGTCATCAGCTCTTTGGTTATAGGCGTTAGCCGTTCCAGATATTCCCCGCGTTCCCAAAGTTCATTCACCAACGCCGTCAGTTTTTGAGCAAATTTTAACGGAACATCTCTCGTACCCGTATTTATTCGAGTCGCCATCGCCCTATACCTCCTGAATAGCTACACTTTCAAACCCGAACACATCCACCGCCTTAACGCAAACCTTCCGCTTGCCTACCTTCTTCTCTACCCTCAGCTCAACACTCCTTACAACCGAAAATTGTTCCGCACCCTTGGTATTCTCGCGATAATCCTGCCATTTGCTTCTGAAAACCTTCCCGTCATAATCAGGATCAATACTCCAATACTCGATAAGGGCAAGCGGATCCCTTTCTATTACTTCCCGAAGCTTTTCCCTGTCCTTATCCGCCAGCGGAAGCGCATCAGGCGAAAGCAGAACATAATTCTCAAGCTCAACGATAAGTCTTTCTTTGCTTTCATCGTTTTCATCAATCACCCGCTCTATCGGCTTTACCGACAGATATTGAAGTGAAGAAAACCGAATTTGCCCCGAATCTATCAGCTTTCTATAAGAAGCCTTCGTTTTCAGCCTATCAATAAGATCAGGTGGAATTACTAACACCTCCAAATTAGGATCATTTAGGTTCTGAATAATCTGCCCTATATCCGCTACGAAATTCCATCCGAGCACGATAACCTTTTTCCACCCACCCATAAAATTCCCACGCAATTCCTGCGCCTTACGCAAAGTGTTATACCCTGTAAGCTTTGAAGGCGAATCGACATAAACAAGCGTCCTTGTGCCCTTGACATATCCCAAATTACGATGAGCCACATCCGTATTCGAAAAGGGAATTGCCCCGTAAAGACTCAAAACAACATTTGCAAGGTCATACACCCGCCTAAACTCACTCGTTCCGAATAGCTCCTTTTGATAATCACCTATAGCCTGATAAAGAAAAGGCTTCGCATCCTGATCGATAAGTCTTTTCCTCATAATCATACACGCAGGCTTACCAATATCCGATACAATCCACCTTCTGCCCAGCTTTTCTGCTACCGCAGCCGTCGTCCCCGAACCAGCAAAAAAATCAGCTACTATACAACCCTCATCAGAAGAAGCCTTAATAATACGCTCTAAAAGCTTTTCAGGTTTTTGGGTGGGGTAGTCAACTCGTTCTTTCGCTTGTGGATTGATAATTGGAATAACCCAAACGTCTTGAACATACTTATCAATATATGATTTGACACCTTTAGGAACTTTGGGATTTGTTCCTGGTCTAATATAC
>WFQY01000553.1 GCA_015486815.1 Phycisphaerae bacterium
ATTCTATTTATAAAAGCAACATCTTCGGCTGATTCATTTTCTTTTGTATGAAAGAAAGGCTGTGCTTTTTGTTCATCGTAATATTTCATAAAAAGTATTTTAACAATTTCCTCTAATACTTGTTGTTCTGAAAGTCCGTCGTTTGCATACAATTAATTATGTATCTCCTCGAACCGCTTTAGAGGACTATCTAAAAAATCTCCAAACAATGTTGCTTGTTCCATATTGTTATTCCTCTTCATAGACAACATTTCTATTATCTATTTGCATATCTTGTTCTTTAATAGCGTTATCATTCTCAACTGTTTCTAATACTTCATTGAAGTTGTCGCGCCATTCGTCAGAGAGGCAAAGTTCATAATCATTAAAAACAAATCCCATAATATAATTCTGCTGTAAATGATTTACATCAGAACCCGAAGACTCAAGATTGAGAGGATTAGCAAATAGGAATTTATGTTCTTTAAACCTCAAGAATATATCAATTGAAATAATATTAAACTCATCTTTTCTTGGCGTTGCTTGTGTACGACCACTTAGCCCTCCAGCTCCAGATACGAAGTGGGTTTCAAGAACTTTTACTTTTCTCATTAAATATTCGAGCCTATCATCGATCATCTTGGCTATTTCTTCTCTTGTGTACCCTCGCCATTTGTCAATAGACTTTGATTTTTTTGTTTCTCGTTTTGGTGCTTTGTATTTTGTAACTTCTTCATAATCATATAATATTTCATTGTACTCTTTTAGGAACTTAGGCAGATTATTTCTAATCCACCTATCTATCTGGGGCTCCACATCGTTACGCTCATCAATCCAATTTATTTTGTCTTTATGAGCAAATAGAAATGATTTTAATTTGTCATAATTATATAGCTTATGCCATTTTTCTGAATTAGATTTAACCCCTTTTGATTCCAGCACAAACCAATTACCACTATGATCTTTTATATAAAAATCTCCATGATGATTAGGGTGCTTTCTCCCTTCCCACTTTTCCCTAATACGTTCAACTTCAAAACCCATTGATTCCAAATATCGTTTTAACAATAACTCAGTTATGGAACCGCTTACATACCCCTGTGCATTCGGGCTTAATTTTAAAGCCTCAAGAAAAACTTCCAATGTAGTTTTAAATACTTTTGTTACAAAGTTTTCTAATCTCTTTACGATGTTCATTTATTCTCCATTTTTTACACACAGCATAGTATTATACGATATTAACTAATTTCAGATAAATGTAACATATAGTGCTATAAACGCAACACATCATGCCGGATGAAATTTTTTGGTTAGCATTTTATCGTCGGATAATATGTCGTATGCGGACGAGCAGAACATCCGGCAAAGAGTAAGTTTTCATTCTTCCGCACTCTTTCCCTCACATCTTACCGCAAGCGGAGGAAATATTCCATGTTCAATTTTCGGGGAAACTGAAAGAGAACCACTAATGGACACTAAGAAACACCAATTTAATTATCTTTATTCGTGTTCTTCGTGTTTATTCGTGGGTAATTCTGAATTTATCCGGCTGCGTTCGCGGGCAAGCCTGTATTCTTCTTCAAATCCAAAGTCGGAAATTTTTCGGGGTCAATTCAGGATGCGTATATTTTTTCCATCCCGCCCGTACCAATCATCCCGATTCGTATCATGAGATTTGCCCTTCAAATAACACCTTCATTAACAAGTCTTGCTGTGAATAGTCGGGAATGATTATATCGGCACCAGCTTTTATCAGTCTGGTTCGTTTTGCCGTGTTCAGTCCATATCTTCGAACCTCGTCCGATGCGATACCGATAGCTGTTCCGCCGACTTTTTTGCATAGCCTCAATTCAACCGGCCCATCACCGATGCAAATCATCTCCGCACCTGAAAGTTCATTCTCACGCAGAATCTGTTCGATAACCATTTTCTTGGCGGAACCAGTTCCCTGGCCAGCCCAGCCGTAAATTCTGTCTTCAAAATAATCAGCGTATCCTAAAATTTCAGCTTCGCGGACAACGTCTTCATGGTCGGTACCGCTTGCAAGGTAGAGTTTGATTCCCTTATCGAACAGGGCCTGCAGGAACTCTCTCGCTCCTTTGATAGCATAATCACTTTTGTCAAGCTCGCCTCTCTTCAGTTTTTCAATCCGAGCTTTGACCATGTCCATCAGCGCCTGGTTGTAAATTTTCTTGTACCCCATCGCATCGAGGATGTCATCCTGTTGCACCAATCCGAACTGCTGCACCATATCACGAAGAGCCTGCATCTGCAGGATTGTCTCTATGCCCGTCGATTGGTCGATATATTCGCGAACACGCTTCACTATTCGCTGATAGAGCTCTTCGGGAGCGTCATTATAGCTATCACCGAGGATTGCCCGCACCATCACAGGCTCCATAATCTGCTCCCACCCTTCACGCAGACTTGAGATGGTTCCGTCATTATCAAAAATAATGTGCCTGACCGGAGCTGGCTTATACTCGGAATTTACTATCTCAATTTCCGAATTTTCGTAGTATGATGCCTTTCGGATATCCTCCGCCAATTCCGGACGATAGACATAATCACCCTCGCGAGCGATGTTCATAATCTCTTCCGGGCTTGCCGTTCCCGTCTGACGCAGTTTCTGAACGACGACGGCAGCTGCGTAGTTTCCAATCTCGATGGCGTCTTTGAGCTTCGCACCTGCGGACAAACTGGCGGTAATAGCAGATATCGTCGTATCCCCCGCTCCAACCGCATCGATAAGTCCGGTGAGCAGAATCCCGGGCACCTCCAAAACACCGTTACCATCATATCCCATAATCCCCCTGTCAGACCGCGAGATAATCACATCTCGTCCGGTTCGTTTATGAATCTGCTGTGCATAATCGGATAGTTCAGCGACGGGGACAGCTTGATTTATCTCCCGCTTCTTCCCGCAAACCGCAGCAGCTTCGTTCGCGTTCAGTTTGCAGATAATTCCGCTATACCTCTCGGCTACGTCCCTCGCATCGAGCAGGATTATCTTATCACGATTTTTGTCGATAATTTTCTGCAATCCGACGATAAAATAATCGCTGTGAATTCCATTCCTGAGCTGCTGGTTGATAATGAGTCCGTCGAGTTTGTCCATCGCTTTATCAATCTCAGTCAGTAATTTATCCGCAGTCGCATTGCTGATTTCGTTGAATCTGCCAAAATCGATTCTCTCCTGCTCCTCCAGGTCAACGTAGGGCTTGGCATAAACGGAAGTATCCCACTGCAGGGACTGCGTAACCATGCCTGCGGTTGCTGCGTTCTGATTTTTCAGAAGTTCAAGCATCTCCCTGCCGAAAACGTCATCCCCTATAACCCCGAAAGCCGATACCCTTCCAACTCCGATAGCAGTAAGATTGTTGACCACATTCCCCGCACCGCCGAGGCTGCACTTTTGCGAAACTACCGCGTGCGTCGGTTTTCCCGTTTCTATCGAAACTTC
>WFQY01000554.1 GCA_015486815.1 Phycisphaerae bacterium
GGAAAAAATATCGCGGCGGGAATTTATTGCGGAGCTGCTGAAAAAGTCATCGTTGGCGGTTGGATTATTGGCGGCTGGCAGCTTTTTTGTCCATCGCAATCCCTTCGGAAAATCCAAAACCGTTATGACTGTTCCGTCTTTTAGCGTCGCTCCGAAAGATATTTTCGCAATCGCTCGTGGCAATAATCCCCGACAGATAACGTCAGCAGCTATAAAGTCAGCTGGCGGAATGAAACGTTTTATCAACAAGGGCGATAAGGTCTTGATCAAGGTCAATTGTGCTTTCGCTCGCCCTGCTTGGATGGGTGCTACCACTTCGCCAGAAGTTCTTAGCGAGGTAATAAAACAATGCTACGAAGCGCAGGCATCGAAAGTTTACGTCGCTGACAATCCGATAAACAACGCTAAACTTTGCTTCGAACGTTCGGGACTTGCAGATGCTATCCATAAAGCTGATGGCCAATTACTCCTGCCAAGCGAAAATTCATTCGCACCCGTAAAGGTCAGCTCGGGAGTTATAGGCGTTTGGCCGACGTTTTATAAGCCATTTACTATGTGCGATAAACTCATCGGGATTCCGACGCTCAAGACGCATAATCTTTGCGGAGCGTCGTTGGCGATGAAAAATTGGTATGGCTTCATTGGCGGATCGCGAAACAGATTTCATCAGAATATATATCAGGTCGTTGCGGAATTGGGAGAGTTTATTTCGCCCACGCTTATCGTTCTCGATGCCACTCGTGCGTTGATACGAAATGGCCCGACCGGCGGTAGTAGCTCGGATGTGGTAACCAAAAATACGGTCGCTGTATCTACCGATCAGGTAGCGATAGATGCCTTCGGACTCGAGCTGCTCGGAATTGATAAAGCAAAAGTAAAATATATTCAGCTCGCCGAATCAAAAGGCATAGGCACCAGCGACTATCGAAAATTCAAACATTTCAGTGAGGTTAAGATTTAATGTTAAACTATCGACGGGTAAGGAGAATATATCAAATTACTTTCTTCGCACTGTTTTGCTTTCTGATATACGCTGGCACACAAAGTTGGGCAAGTCGATTTGAGATTGAATTGTTTACTTTTCTTTCGCCTTTATCGGTAATCTCGAATATCATATCACAGCATAACATACCAGCCGGTTTGATGTTAGCGGTTGCTGTCGTTGCATTGACATTGTTTTTTGGCCGATTTTTTTGTGGCTGGATCTGTCCGATGGGTACGGTTCAGCATTTTGCTACGAAAATATTTCAGCCAACAACCAAAATCCAACGCTATGAAAAAAACACATATCACAAATCGCATAAAATCAAATATATCCTGCTGATTACCTTTGTATTTTGCTCTTTTTTCGGAGTAATACTTTCCGGCTGGTTAGATCCGCTCTCGCTTATTACCCGTTTTTCCGTTACTGTCGTCGCACCGATGCTGAATCTGATAATTACCGGCGGAGTTTCTCAAAAATTTGCATATAATGTAACAATTATTACGGGAATTATTTTCGTTGGCGTGTTTTTGCTCAATATCTATATGCCACGTCTCTGGTGCAGGGTGATATGTCCGCTTGGTGCGATGCTTTCGTTGTTTTCAATACGTCCGATGTTTCGGATAACACGCGATAATGACAAATGTATTCACTGCGGACTCTGTCATCAGCATTGTCAAGGAGCAGCTGAACCTGACAAAGATATAATTCATTCCGAATGTCTGATGTGTATGACTTGTATTGATATCTGTCCTACGCAGGCAATAAAAATTACTCACTCTACTTGTCGTCAACATTTCACTCAACGTCAATCTGTTGATTCCGATTCAAACTACGGCGTTCAGCTTTCGCGTAGAGACTTTATTATTTCCGGAATTGTTGCGATTTTCTCTTTGGGGGTTTTGCGAAATCTCCGAGCTGTCATCGGTAGGGGGTTTGATAAACGTATTAGGCCGCCTGGTTCATTGGCGGAAGAGAATTTTCTCGCGAGATGTATAAGGTGTGGACAGTGCATAAATGCTTGCCCGACAAATGTACTTCAGCCAGCTATTGGCGAAACTGATATAGAAGGACTCTGGACGCCAATATTGAATATGCGGATTGGCTATTGTGCTTATGATTGTGTCAAATGCTCGCAGGTATGCCCCACGGGTGCGATACAACCGCTTACAATCGAGAAAAAGCACGCTCAGCAGTTCGGTAGAATAGGGACAGCGTTTGTCGATAGAGGCAGATGCCTGCCTTGGGCGTTTGGCAGAGAATGTTTGGTCTGCCAGGAAGTCTGCCCGACCTCGCCGAAAGCCGTATATTTTCAATATCGTAAATTCATTCCTGAAAACGGGTTAGAGCAATGGATAAAAATGCCTTATGTTGACCCCCAAAGGTGCATCGGCTGCGGTGCTTGCGAATATAATTGTCCCGTACAGGATAGGCCTGCAATATATGTAACCGCCATCGGTGAACAC
>WFQY01000555.1 GCA_015486815.1 Phycisphaerae bacterium
CTGCGGTAGCAATCTCAAGCAATATTACATCGGGATATACAGCTATGCGGAAGATAACAACGATTGGCTACCACCTTTCGATAGTTGGCTTATCGAACGCAGAGGTAATTCTCTCGGTGGTTGGCCTACGAGAATGAGCGTAACGCTGCGTGATATCTATCAAAGCTATGGTTTGCATCGGGACGTGTTTTTCTGTCCGTCACTTTTGTCACAAAACCCCACTGCTATCAATTCGTGGGATCCGGCATGGGGTGTAGGGACGGCGTATGTTTATTCCGCGGGAATGCGATATAACGTTTGGCCGAATAGCTGGTCGCATTATATAGTTCCGTGCAAATTAGACGAAGACGGAGAATATGACAAAGGCGGAGTACATTATTCGGTACCGGCAGCTGAGAGAATTCTTGTTACCGACCAAGTCGAACAGCAAGCGACAAATAGCACCGTCTGGTTCGGAAATCATTTTCCGTTTTTCTCTGTAGGAGCTCCGGATAGCCCGCCAAAACAAGCTGGCGCTAATGAACTGCATATGGACGGACATGTCAAATGGTATCAAAGCGGACAAATGAAACGAATGTTATATAGTGCGGGACCTTGGTGGTGGTACGCATCGAAAGATGCAGGCGAAGGATAATGCTAAATAAAGCTTTTAGCTATTAGTCTGTAGCTATTAGCGGAAAAGACAAAAGCTGTTAACTTAATTCTATTTTCAATTACAGGGAGTGATTTGTATGAAGGGAATTATTGTATCCGTACTTCTATTGCCGACGATGGTTTTTGCAATTGATCTTTCGAACAACTCGGCAGATGTTAAGCTCAATACTAAAACAGGTGATATTTCCTCGGTTGTGTTGAAAAATATGAAGGTGCTCAGCGGAGCTGACGAGCTATGGACATTTGAGAATAGTAATGGCAAAACGTTTACAGCGAGCAGTTGGAAAAACAGAATACAAAACGTCGAAAAAAGCAAAGGCGCTATTAACTTAACACTGAAAAATTCGATGCTGAATCTAAAGAATATCAGCGTTGCGGAAAAATATTTTTGGGAAAAGGATATTCTGATTAAGCGTGTCGAATTGACAAATAACAGCAAAACGGATTGGCTTCTGAAAGCTATCAGTAAAACACGTATCGCAGATAAAGTAAAACGAAACGGACTCTATTATGTGCCTTATGGGGCGTTTTGTGTAGCTGCTAATAAAATCAATCAGCCAACAAAGATTAAAAATCAGGTTTATAGCGGCATTAAAAATCAGATGATTTCTGTTTACGATATGTCTGACAATATTTTAGCAGGCAGTTTTATCTATCGTGTAAAAGAAAAATTCACAACGCCTTTAGCTGGCTGGTGTGTTCCGTCGTATCTTTCGGGCGGGTGGGAATTTGCAAGCTGTCTGTATTTTATCAAGCCGGGTGAGACGGTAAGTTATGATATCGCATATTATATCACTAAAGGCTCACCGTCGAAATTGATTCGCAGATGGATAAAGCTCGACGATATACAAAAAATCCGAAGTGAAGTATGGAAAAATATTACAGTACCCGACTGGTTCAAAAAAGTCGCTTTGGTAGGATTTGTTTATAATCCGATACAGATTGACGCGGCGCATTTTATTCCGAACGCTAAGCCGTTAGCGGATAAGCTACCGGGAAATTGGATGGTGATACAATGGGGCTCGAGCCATCGCAGTTTTAATATCAAGAATTATATCAAAGGTTACGGTCAGCCTCACCCGCCACAGTGCGAAGATATTCGATGGGCGTTGAGGGATTTACCAAAAATCCGCAAAGCGATGCCGAATGTGAAAATCGGAAATTATCGATATTACTGGTCGATGGACGATGGTTCGCCCGAAGGCGTAATGCATCCGGAATGGCGGCTTATAGCTCGCAACGGTAAGCCCGTTTATGCGGGCTCCGTTCATCGATATGCGAGAAATCCGTTGATTCCGCAAGCTGTCGAGTCGTGTGTATTTACAACTCGCGAATGGTACACTTATGTGCCTGTGGATTTTCATTATGTTGATGGTACCGACGGAGCATATCCCGCTTGGGTCGGTTGGAGGAGAAAGGTTACGCCACAATGGTATGATTGGCATAAATTATTCCTGCGAGTATATCGTCTGATACACAGCGGAATAATCAAACCGTCGGTGTTATATTGTAACGGTGCACCGATAAGTTGTGGTGATGCGGGGTTTGTGGAAATAGGCGGTAATAATAAGAATGTTTGGCAGAGCGCCAAAGGTTGGCGTGGATTGGCGGATAGATGTGAAGAGGGTAAACTTTGGGGTCCGCCTCAAGGTTTTATGTGTCTTTTGTTTTGGGATAGTCGAACGGATTTGCGATATGTCAATCACATTCTCGCTTATGGTCTCGTGCCGAATCTGGCACCGGGCGGAGCGAGATATACCGGTTCGGAAGGGTTGGATTTTTGCTTGCCTCGCGTGCCTTATATCAAAGCTGCCTATGAGATTCGTCATAGCCAATTGGTATATCCCGAGCTCAAACCCGATTGGCGAGCTGACGGTGGCGATATCGAAGCTGTTATGCTACAGACAAAATCCGGTTACAGAATCAATGTCATAAATCACTCGGACAAACCACGCAATATTACAATAAGTTTCGATGCGGGCAAAATAGGCTTAGCAGGCAGGACAGTAAAGTGTATCCAATTACAATTGATACCGCCGAGTATGTTGATTGCGAAAAAGGCAAACAATGCCTTCAAACAGATAGCAAGCTGGGAAATTCAACTGCCATCTCACGTCCGCTCGAGTTTTACACTCAAAAAAGTCCCATCGGCAGTGCTTAACACGATTATCATCAAGCGATAATTTTTCGTAAAAAATATTTGAC
>WFQY01000556.1 GCA_015486815.1 Phycisphaerae bacterium
ACGCATAATAATAAGCTCGGAATTATCCGTAACGAAACAGCTCGTCGCTCCGAGATGTATAATCGCACGTGCAACCGGCGCTGCGTCCGCAAACGTATGTATATGTGCCATCACATCGTGCCGAAATTCCGCTTCGTATTTTTTCGCCCGATTGAAATCGATATTATCGACCTGCTGGCTCATCTGCCTAATCGCTTTAGCGGAAATATCAAGTCCAAGCTCCCGCTCCGCCTCCGCCAACGCCAACCACAATCTCCGCCACGTCGAAAATTTCTTCTGAGCAGAAAACAGCTCCTGCATCTTCGCCGACGCATTCCGCTGTGCCAACGGACTTACATATTGCAAATGACTATCCGCTCTGACCATCATATTAACTCCGTAATAACAAGACAGATACACGTCCCTATCTTATTCGCTTTTCGCCTTTACACAAAATATTTTCCTCAAAAAATATCTTCAAACACATTTCCTATCAGCGATATGAATTGGAAGTTTTTTATCCCTTAGTGTAGAATATACAAAAAACAGGGAGACAAAACGATGCCCAACGAAAAAAAGATAACAATACGCGAAATTTACGATAAGGTCGCAAAGGGCGAGCGAATAACAATGCTTGCGCTATACGATTATCCGTTCGCATATATAGCTCAGCAAGCTGGCATAGATTCGATAATCGTAGGCGATTCCGTTGCAATGACAATCTATGGCCAACCCGATACACTCGAAGCGACAATGGATATGATGGTCGCACATACCCAAGCTGTCAGACGCGGTGCACCGAACGTCTATCTGATAGCTGACATGCCCTATATGAGCTATCAACCGAGCATCTCGCAAGCAATACTCAACGCAGCAAGATTTATCGCACAAGCAAAAGCGGATGCGGTAAAACTCGAAGGAGGCGAAAACGTAATCGAACAGGTAAAAGCACTTATTCGAGCCTCCATCCCCGTCGTAGGCCATCTCGGACTATTGCCACAATCAGCTGCCCTGCAAGGCGGCTTTAAGGTACAAGCTCGAGAGTCCGACTCAGCTAAAAAACTACTCGACGAAGCACTAAAACTCGCCGACGCAGGCATCGCTATGCTGATTCTCGAATGCGTCCCGCCAATCGTCGCAGAGCAAATAGTCAAACGAATAAATGTCCCTGTCGTCGGCATAGGAAGCGGACCCGCCTGCCACGGACAAGTACAACTACTGCACGATATTATCGGATTATATCCGCGATTCAAACCGAAATTTGTCAAACGATACGCAGAGCTTAGCGAGCCTATCTCGCAAGCTATAAAAAATTACATCGATGATGTTCAGTCGGGAAAATACCCCTCACAAGAGCATTGCTACCCGATGAAAGCAGGTCAGCAAGAAGAGTTTCTACGAAAGCTAAGGGAGCAGGCGGAATAAAGTGAAAGTCATATACGGTCTGGAACATCTCGATAAACCTTCGTCTCCCGTAGCTTTGACAATAGGCAACTTCGACGGTGTGCATCTCGGACATCAGAAGATAATAAACACACTGCTCACGCAAGCATGCCAACGTCAATATCCGTCGATGGTAATGACATTCGAATTCCATCCGTTAAGACTTATCGACCCGCCAAAAGCGCCTGCCGTTGTAATGAGCCTATCCCGACGCTTGGAAATTATCGAGCAGATGGGCATCGATTTCGCAGTAATCGCACATTGCACCGAATCGCTGATCAATATGTCGCGAGAGCAGTTCGTAAGCAAAATCCTCGTCGAGGATTTCAAGCTCGGCGTAATTGTCGAAGGCGAAAATTTCCGATTCGGACATCAGCACAAAGGCAGTATCGATTATCTCAAACAGCAGGGCGAAATCTACAGCTTCGATGCTATCAAGGTCGAAGCGATGAAAATCGACCTACCCGATTATGGCAGACAGATAATTTCGAGCAGCCTGATTCGCAAACTCGTCCGTGCAGGCAGAGTTGAACTTGCTGCAATGTGTCTTGGCAGACGGTATGAGCTTATAGGCGAGGTAACCACTGGCGCAGGCCGAGGTGCAACCCTCGGATTTCCGACAGCAAATCTCCAATCTGGCGAGCTTATGCTGCCTGCCGACGGCGTATATGCCTGCACAGCCCATATCGACAACACTGCCTATCCCTCTGCCGTCAGTATAGGCCCCGCTCCGACTTTCGACCAATATCACACAGGCGTAGAAGCTCACATAATAAATTTTAATGGTCAACTATACGGAAAAAAATTACGATTAGAGTTTTATCAGCGGATAAGAGATATCAAAAAATATACCGATATCACAGAGCTAACAAAGCAGATGGCAAACGACATCGAGCAGACACGGAAAATCGTAGAAAATTCAGGATAGGAAACATTGACTACAGACGAGCAAAACAAAATATCGCAGATAACAAAGGCATTATCCGACAGTCAGAATATTCTTCTGTTTCCTCACAGCAGAGCTGACGGTGATGGGCTTGGCAGTATGCTCGCCCTCGGACGTGCGCTGTCAGCTATGAATAAACAAGTGCGAAAAATCCTCTTTGATAAACTCGCCCCGCGATATGAATTTTTAGCTGACGAAGATTCTTTGCTCATACTCAACTCAGACATAACCATCGACAGTTTCAACGACGCTGACACCCTCGTAATTTTGGATACTGCTGTCAGCGAACAGCTCGAACCGATACTCGATTTCCTCTCACACTTTACCGGCAGAACAATAATTATCGACCATCACTCACATCGCGACATAAAAGCTGACATCGTTTGGCAAGACACTAATGCGTCAGCTACCGGAATTATGATTGCAGAATTATTACAAGCAATGCCACTTCTGACAGACAGTAAAATCGCAGATTACCTTTTAATTGCGATTGCATCGGACACAGGCTGGTTCAGATACGGAAATACCGACGCTGATTGTTTCCGATGGGCAGCGAGACTGATAGAATCGGGCGCAGACAATCATCAGCTATATGAAAAATTATTCCGTTCCGATTCACCCCAGCGATTCAAACTCATAGCGCGTGCGTTAAACTCTGCCGAATTTTATGCCGACAATCGCATCGTCATACTTACTCTCACGCTAAACGATTTCGAACAAACCCACGCTAGTCATTCCGAAACGGAGAACATCATCGACCAAGCCTGCGGAATCAAATCCCTCGAAGTTGCATTGCTATTTGTCGAGCAGGACGAAAACAAAGTACGCATAAGCCTGCGAAGCAGAAGCAACATAGACGTAAACAAGTTCGCTCAACGTTTCGGCGGTGGCGGACATCCACGAGCAGCAGGAATAAAACTTACCGGCACAATAGAGCAGGCAAAAGCGAAAATACTCTCCGCTCTGACCGAACAATTTACCGACAAAATCCCGCAGGAGAATTAACCGTGCAATTTTTCGTAATCATAGCGATGGGAATGATTCTGATAGCGGACGGGCTCAATTCCCATTTCGTTATCGCACCAGGTCCAGCAGGCATCGCTGCTATCATATTTCCTTTCTTTGCGATTACGCTGCTGTGGGTCAGAGCTACCCGAAACAAAATTTTGGACGAGCTTGAAAGCGGAAGAATAGCGATAGGCATCTTGCAATCAAGCTACAGCCGAGGACAAAACGTATTAAGGCTTATCGCAATCACCGGCCAATTCCTGCTCATATTCACTACCGATTGGATCAACTTTGTGCGAAGCTTTGCAGGACAATATTACGCAGGCATAGATGAGCTTATAATGATGCTCCCCTTTGTCAGCTGGATATTAACGGGATATTTCTATCTCTACCCCGCTGACAGAGCTATACGAGAATCGATGATGGGCGAGATGATTTTGTTTTCAGAGCCCGTTCGCCCGATATGGTCGCGAAAGGAATATCTGCTGTTCCACACCCGCTTTCAGCTACTTTTGGTAGGGCTGCCTCTAATGCTCATCATAGCGGCACGAGATATAACCGAAGCATATCGTCCGACAATCGCCAACTATACTAACCAACTCCTCTCAGGCACACCCTATCAACAGATAGCCAACTTCACCCCCGACCTGCTACTCGGATTAGCTGCCGGTCTGGTCTTTCTCTTCGCACCGATACTCATACGTATTGTCTGGCGGTGTCAAAAACTACCCGCAGGCTCATTGCGCGACGCACTGCTCAGACTCACCACCAACGTCAACTTACGATTTCGAGATATACTACTTTGGCCAACCTTTGGCGTGATAGTAAACGCTGCTGTCGTCGGATTTGTCGGCAGACTCAGATATATTATGCTATCCGACGGCTTAATAGAATCGCTTACCGACGGACAGATAGAAAGCGTTTTCGGACACGAGATAGGACACATCAAACACCACCACATGCTATTTTATCTTTGCTTTGCGATGGGCTCGATGGGCTTACTCGGAATATCAGGC
>WFQY01000557.1 GCA_015486815.1 Phycisphaerae bacterium
AAACAACATAATGAACACCGCCCCGTCATATTTATGATGCCAAAAATACCAACCCAAAAACAAACTTATCATCAAAGCCATAAATGAGGAGTATAGCTGCGTCGGATGAATCGGCTTTGTACGCAAATCGAGCTTTTTGATAAGCGCCCTCAGTTTAGCCATCGTGAGATTATAAGCCTTCAAATGCGTATTCAATATATTAAGCAAAATACCACGCGAAGAATTCGGCTTGACCTTGGCAAGTTCAGCTTTGAGCTGACTATCGGTAATTTGAATCAGATTTCTGTCGATAATAAATGGCGTACCGTCGGGAGCATATAATATAAATTCCGCAGGCACCTTTACCTGATGTGTCTTAAGCCATTGTTGCTGAAATGGTAGCGAGGCATAAGGAAATCTGACTCCTATCGGAAGATTTGTAACCTTGCCCCAGCAACAGCTATTGAGAAAACACCCTATTCTTCCGAACGCCAAACCGAGCATAATCGCAGGCGCGAGTATATCAAGATACCAGCGAATAGATTTATTTTTCAGACGAAGATAGGCAAGTACACAAGTAACAGCTAATAGAAATCCACCGTAAAATTCCAAACCGCCAGCTGTCAGATTGATCATAGCGAAGAGAGGATGGTCAGCTGTTATAAAAGCAGACCAATAGTGAACAACATAAAATATTCTCGCACCGATTACACCCGAAAGAAGCGAAAGCAATGCGAGGTTGGTTACAAATTCCGGATCAGCTCCGCATTTCTTTGCCCGATGAGAAGACGTAATAACTGCTGCCAAAAATCCGAGCATCATCATAAAACCATAAGAACGAATCGGAATCGGACCGAGGTGAAATAATGTAGGGTGCATCTATTTTACTCCTGATATGTCAATAACGAATAATTTCCTTTATCGTATTGTCTTGCTCGTTGACTATAACAACCGTCGCCTGATGGTCTTTCGCCTGCTGTTCATCAAAATACCCAAACGCCATTATCAATACAATATCGCCAACGTTTACCAATCGGGCAGCCGCTCCGTTTATACATATTATCCCACTACCAGCTTCGCCGGGAATTACATACGTAACGTGCCTACTCCCATTAGTTACGTCAGCGACGAGTACAGCTTCATTAGGTAGAATACCGGCAGCTTCCATCAAGTTCCTATCTATCGTTATACTGCCTACGTAATTCAAATCCGCTTGCGTTACCTTCGCACGATGTATTTTGGATTTAAGCAATTTGACTAACATACCACACTCCTGATTCACATACAAATTATGTAATTATAACATCATTTCCGTTGCTATCTACAATAACATTATCAATCAATCTGGCAGGACCGATTTTCACCGCCAACGCTATTAAAACAGGCTTATTTATTTGCTCAACATCTTCTATCGTTTCCGTGTCAACTATGCTGATGTAATCTATTTCGCACGGTCCTGCATTTTTAATTATATCACTCATTCGTTTAATTATATGCTCTGATTTTTTTTCGCCGGAGCGAATCATCTCGCGAGCGTCGCATAACGCCTGATACAAACAGCACGCCTGTTTACGCTGAGCTTCGTTTAGATACTGATTGCGCGAACTCATCGCCAAACCATCACGTTCGCGTATCGTCGGGCGGATTTTGATTTCGATAGGCATATTAAGGTCAGCTACCATTCGTTTGATTACCAATGCCTGTTGAGCATCCTTTTGGCCGAAATAGCTTATATCGGGCTGAACTATGTTGAACAATTTCGTAACCACAGTCGTAACACCTTCGAAATGCCCCTCACGAAATCGGCCACAAAGATTTTCTGTCAATTTCTTCACATAGACACGCGTTAGTTGCTCCTGCGGATACATCTCATCGACCGACGGATTAAATAGCAAACTAACGCCTGCCCGCCTGCTCTTTTCAATATCGTCTTCGATAGGCCGCGGATATTGTTCGTAATCTTCGCCGGGGACAAATTGAATCGGATTAACAAAAATACTCACCGCAACAAAATCACAATCCGCCCCAGCTGCTTTGATAAGCGACAAATGCCCTTCGTGCAAAGCGCCCATTGTCGGAACAAATCCGATGCGCTTACCCTCAGCCCTCGCTGAGGATATGATTTTTCGCACTTCTAAAATTTTACCCGTTACCTGCATAATTTCTATCCTAAAAATATATTCACCGATATTTCTGTACAAATTCAGCTATTTGCGCATTGCCAGCACATAACGGAACCGCTTCATTTTTATATTTTATCGTATCAATAGGCCAAATTGTATTTTCATTCGAATTTACCGTCCGAATTGCGCCACCCGCCTGCTCGACAATCAAAGCACCAGCTGCTATATCCCATAGCTTACCGCTGAAATTTATTACACCATCAAGCATTCCACCCGCTACCATAGCAAGATGCAACGCAGCTGACCCGAAATTCCGAAACACGCACTCGTTGAATAGCTTATGTAATTTTACGGGGATAGGCTTGCAGGTATCCACCGAATACGCTAACACACTCCTATTCGAAAATTCGCTTTTACCGACCGCAATTGCTTTACCGTTAAGCTCGGAAACCTGCCCCGATGTAGCGGTAAACAGCCAATCTAAGTTAGGCTCATAAATCGCACCTACGATCGGCACACCTTTATGCAAAAGCGCAATCGAACAGCAGAAAATCGGAATACCTCTTGCAAAATTTCGTGTTCCGTCA
>WFQY01000558.1 GCA_015486815.1 Phycisphaerae bacterium
ATCATTACGTCCGCGATGTCGAAAAGACCGGCTTCGCCGGCATAAAAGCACGTTCGGTATCTCAGTTCGTACGTCAGCTTGAATATCTCAGAGATAATTATAATGTCATAACGTCCGAGGAATTTATATTAGCTATCAAAGGCGAACATAATTTATCCGAAAATTCCGCTCTGCTTACTTTCGACGACGGCTATATCGACCATTACACAACCGTTTTGCCGCTTTTACGGAAATTCGGTTTTAAGGGAATATTCGCTCCGGTAGTACAAGCTGCCAAAGGAGAAAAAGTGCTCGATGTAAACAAAATCCATTTCATACTGAGTGTAACGGAATCGAAGATAGATGAGCTTATTAAAGATATTTTTTTGCTGATGGATGAATATCGCAACGAATATAATCTCGAAAGCAACGAATCTTATTACGCTAAGCTCGCCAAACCAAGTCGATTCGATACCGCTGATGTGATTTTTGTCAAACGCATACTTCAGCGAGACCTACCAGAAAAACTGCGAACAATTATTACCGATAAGCTATTCAGAAAATATGTTTCTCAAGATGAATCCGATTTTGCATCGACGCTTTATATGAATCAGGATCAACTAAAGGAAATGTTTGACGAGGGTATGGAGATAATAGGCCATAGCTATCAGCATTGCTGGCTTAATGCTATCGATGCCAATCAGCAACAAAACGAAGTCAGACAAACGAGAGATTTCATCGCACAAATCACCAATCGCAAAGAAGATTGAAGATTTTATATTCTGTTATCCCTATGGCGGCTGGGATGAATCGTTATTGAATATTTTGCAATCGGAGGGTTTCATTGCCGAATTTACTACCGAAGTAGCGATCGTAAGCGATAAGTATAATCCGTTACTTCTGCCTCGGCTCGACACCAACGATATTGCACATTGATTGAGAAAAACTTATAATCTCAAACTGACCGTTAAATGTAGGCTTATTTATTCCCACTGCGTCATTCCGCACGGAACGAAGTCCGCCTGAGGCGGACGGAATCCATTTGGTCGGTGAAAGTATAGATTCCCGCACCAATGGCATCTTCGACTTTCGCGGGAATGACAGATAGTGGTAAATAAAAAAGTTATGCAAAAACAGCATTTAACATCGGTCAGTTTGAGTTATAATGCCAATAATCTACTTGAAGGAGCTCTGTTATGGAAAAGATATCTTGTTGCGGCTGGAACAATTGTTATCGTCTTTCAAATGACATAATCGATTTGATAATCACTTCCGATGTAGGCCCGCGAATAATCCGATTCGGATTCGTCGGCGAAGATAACGAATTCAAAGAATATGAAGATATGGTCGGCAAAACCGGCGGTGATAATTGGCGAATTTATGGCGGACATAGGCTCTGGCATGCGCCGGAAGCAAAACCGCGAACATATTTTCCCGATAATTTCCCCGTAGAAGTAAAACAGCATAATTCTTTTGTGCGGGTAACTCAGCCGTCCGAACCGACAACCGGCATCGAAAAGCAAATGGATATTGAAATCGCACCGAACGAAGTCAGCGTAAAGATTACTCATCGTCTTCGGAATAAAAATCTTTGGGACATTGAGCTTGCACCGTGGGCATTGTCGGTAATGGCTCAGGGCGGCCGAGCGATTATTCCGCTACCACCGAGAGGCTCACACGAAGAGATTCTATTGCCAACCAATAGTACGACACTTTGGGCATATACCGATATGACGGATAAGCGATGGTTCTGGGGACGAAAGTATATAATGCTTACCCAAGACCCGTCAGCTAAGACGCCACAGAAGATAGGCGTTATGGTGACTGACGGTTGGGCGGGTTATGGAAGAAATAATCACCTGTTCATCAAAAAGTTCACTTATGTCAATGGTGCGCAATATCCGGACTTCGGCTGTAGCGTCGAGACATTCACCAACGCTGATATGCTCGAGCTTGAAACGCTTGGCCCGATGACGAAACTTGCGCCCGAGCAATGTGTCGAACATATCGAGCAGTGGTATCTGCTCAAAGATATTCCCACACCCGAAAACGATAGCGATGTTGATAAACATATTCTACCGAAATTAAAGGAGCTGAAAATTGTTTAAACTGACATCTCAAACACGAATCGGATGGATTGGCACTGGCGTTATGGGTAGTTCGATGTGCGGGCATCTGCTTGCGAAAGGCTATCCGATAACCGTATATAATCGCACAAAGTCGAAGGCACAAAAGTTAATCGACGCTGGCGCCGAATGGGCTGATTCGCCAAAAGAGTTAGCTGAGCGCTCGGACGTTATCTTTACTATCGTAGGGTTTCCAGCTGATGTACGCGAAGTATATTTTTCGGAAAACGGAATACTCGCAGGTGCATCAGTGGGCAGTGTCCTTGTCGATATGACCACCACCGAGCCTGCACTTGCAAAGGAAATTTATTCCGCTGCCCGTGAAAAGGGAATATACGCTGTCGATGCTCCGGTATCTGGTGGCGACGTAGGAGCCAAGCAAGCTACTCTTTCGATTATGGTTGGCGGCGATAAGGAAATAGTCAATGCGATAATGCCTCTGTTCGAGTTAATGGGCAAAAATATTGTTTATCAAGGCCAAGCCGGCTCCGGTCAACATACGAAAATGTGCAATCAGATAACAATAGCGGGCACGATGATAGGTGTTTGCGAAGCATTACTTTATGGCTATAAGGCAGGGTTGGATTTGGAAACGATGCTCAAGTCGATAAG
>WFQY01000559.1 GCA_015486815.1 Phycisphaerae bacterium
ATCCGATTTGACATAAATACAATTACAGATACATACTGACTTGTTTTCCGATAAATGCGAATTCACCAGCGAAAAGTAAAAAAGAATTGATGATTCATTATTGATGATTTATGATTGATAACCGAAAAACACAAAGATATTTACAGCTATTGGCAGTGTCTATGAATTATCAAATCAAGCAATCAGGTCAGCTTGTTAAATACTGGCACGTAGTGCTAATAGTATTTGCTACCATACTCGGAATCGGCGGACTGATTCTCGAATATGGCTTTGTCCGCCCAAACCCCACTACTCATCTGCCTATAACTACTCCGCCAATTTCAGTAAGCATACTGCACGCAGCGGAATATCTCGCAATAGCTTGTTTTATCCTCGCTTTATGGAGCAAACAAATATTCATACCAAACAGATGGGAATTCTTCAAAGAACATCTGCTTGAGTTGATGCTGTCAATTCTCGCTATCGCAGGACTAATCGTTACTCTCAGCTCACGATTCAATATTCCGCAAATGTATCAGCGTGGCATCGATACCGCCCTTACAATATATCTGGTACTTCAGCTTATGATTGTTTTCGTCAAGCTCAATACGTGGTTTATTCAATCAATGCTTCACCCAGCCAGAGCTGTCCTTGTCGGATTCACTATGCTGATTTTGGTCGGTGCATTTCTACTTTCGCTGCCCTGCTCAAGCTATTCCGACAGCTTCCCCGATTTCGGACACAATTTCGTCGAAAACCTATTCACCGCTACCAGTGCGGTATGTGTTACCGGATTGATCGTCCGTGATACTGGCAAAGCATACACACCCTTTGGCCAGCTTGTAATAATGATATTGATTCAGCTTGGCGGTTTGGGTATTGTGATTTTCGGTACCATCTTCGCCCTACTGGTCGGCAGACAAATAAGCCTGCGAGAAGCAAGCGTCGTACAGGATATCTATAACCAACAAGCTCTTGGCCAGATTCGAGAAATTGTCAAATTCGTCGTCTTTTCCACACTAACCATCGAAGCTATCGGAGCAGCCCTTATGCTGCCGTTGTGGTCAACCTCAACAAATAATTATCCCGAACAGATTTTCAAGAGCCTGTTTCACTCGATAAGCGCATTTTGCAACGCTGGCTTCGCTCTGCAAACCGACAATATGATTAAGTTCGCTAATGCTTGGCAAACATATCTGGTTATGCTACCACTGATAATCATAGGAGGGTTAGGCTTTCCCGTACTGTTAAATATCGCTCAGATAATCAAACACCGATTTGTCTCGCTAATAGGCTTGGACAATCGTGGAAAAGACCTCGACCGATTTCGCGTCGTATCTCTTACGCTTCATAGCAAAATCGTTCTTATAACCACCGCAGTTCTTATTGTTGTAGGCACATTAGCGATATTCCTATGCGAACAGCCAAGAGAAAATCTGCGATGGGGAAGAAAGGTGGAATTGGAAGACAAAGTAGTAAAATCCAACCCCGCGGTTATGACTCAGCACAGCACCGATCAGCGACTTCTCGATTCGCTGTTTCTATCGGTGTCAGCCAGAACTGCAGGATTTAATACTGTCGATACCTCATCGGGAAAATTGCACCCCGCCACCGATCTTATCCTGATAGTGCTTATGTTTATAGGCGGTTCACCAGCATCGACAGCTGGCGGAATCAAAACGGTAACATTCGCCCTGTTGTTAGCTACCGTTGTTACTACCCTACGCAGACGCTCGAAAGTGGAAATGTTCAAACGAACGATAGACACACCGATAATCAGGCGTGCCATTGCATTGGTGGTCTTATTTTTCGTACTTGTTTGGCTGACATCTTTAGCGTTGGTAATCGTTCAACCGCAGATAAATTATCTCGATTTATTGTTCGAGTCAGCCAGTGCCTGCGGTACCGTAGGATATTCGATGGGTGTAACGCCTCAGCTCAATCTCGCAGGAAGACTTATTATAATATTGGCAATGTTCGCTGGCAGGCTTGGCCCGTTGACTTTACTCTTTGCTATCGCGCGTTCTTCCACTACAATAAGATATGAGTATCCGAGAGAATCGGTTATAAC
>WFQY01000560.1 GCA_015486815.1 Phycisphaerae bacterium
GGAAATCGTCCGATTATCGAAATGAATATTGTTCTGCCGCCAGAGCTTTTCCGCCTGTGATTTTTTCTGAGCTGCAGCGAAGGGACCGGTAATTTTCCCCTTCTGAGATTCATACATTTCGAAATCATGATTGCCCGCTGTGATATAAAACTCCGCATTGAGCTTGTCCATCATTGACAATGCAAATTTGATATTCTCATCGCTGCACCAATCGATAACATCGCCCAAAAAGATATTAACGTCCGGCGATTCCCGATTGATCTTGCGAATCATCTCGATGAACGAAGGCCAAGCTTGTGCGAAATGTGAGCGATTATTGAGCAGAGACAGCAACGGATCCTTATCGCTAATCAGATGTACATCGCTTATAATTGCTACTCTCATTTTTACACTTTCGGCTTAGCGAATGAGGGAATAATGAAATTTGATTCGTTTATACTTCTGCCAACCCGATATTCCGCCCGCCAGTGCGATTCTTTGAGATGGCTACTCGCAAGTTCGGAGAATCTGCGAGAATAATCATTCAGCACCTCGCTTGTTATCGCTGTGAATGTATGATAAAAGCCGTTTTCATATTGACAGACGCTCATATATCCGCACGGAAATTGCACAGGCTGAGGCAAATTGATTTGCATCGTATTGCGCATCTGTTTGGTTGACGGAATATTTTGATGCCCGACATAAATTATCACATTAAACTCGCATAAATTTTCTATCGCATCACGACATCTCTCATAATCTTCGATAATTTTCCGATTCGGGCCACTAATATAATCATCCGGTATCAACTGAAAATGTGATAATACGACATTATACTTATTATCCGCAAGATTATCTCCAAGCCAGATCAGCCCCTCTTGTCCCAATTTCCGTGAGCTTGTATCGATACCTATAAGCCTGATATTATTATAATCTTCCACCCATTGACTTCTGCCGAATGTAGCTTCCCATAGTTTCCTGCCGTCGTTCATTACATCGTGGTCGCCCGGCACAAGATAAAACGGACAGCTCAATTTTGACAATATTTTTTTCGCTTCGGAATATTCTCTGCCCGTCGATGCGTTGGTAACATCACCCGCTATCAGCACAAAATCCATCTGCTGAGTGTTTATCTGCTCGACAATATCCGAGAGTATCATCGACGATTCGACAAACAATCTGCCTTTACGATTTTCACTTTTTTCCGATATGTGCGGATCCGATATTGCTGCGAATTTGCATACACACTGACCGACCGGTTCGGGCAATGTATCAAACATCAGCTCTCGTTCGCCATTCCGCCAGTGAACTTTGACCTTATACTTCGTATCAGCTTTTAATCCTTCGAGGCATACCCGCCCGATATTATTTTCTTCAATCGTTTTGGCGATCGTATATTCCGCCGGTTCTATACACTCAGCCCGGACAATACTCATCTCAGGCAGGCTGAACGAAACAACCGCCTTATCAAACGAAACCGAAACAACACGTACGAATATATCTGCTTCCATTCTATCCCCTGCAATCGTCAGACTGCTTTAATCACCGAAACGATCTCGTAGCAGATGTGCGATTTGCCTTTCCGCTTCGGTAGGTTTCTTTTCTCCCGTACCGAGCATCGGCTCGATTCGTTCTATCCACATGACAAGTTCACCAAGTGCCTGTGGTGTTATTGCTCCGAGATGATCCGTACCCGGCATTAGTGTATTGAATGTATAATGTTTTTCAAGCACCGTTGCTCCGAGTGCGACAGCAGCAACACATGCTTCTATGCCGCAGGTATGGTCTGAATAACCAATTTCATAATCGGGAAATTCCCTGATAAGCGTTGCTACCGCACGCAGATTCGCGTCTTCGTCTTTAAGCGGATATGTCGCAACGCAGTGAAATATCACGACTCGTTCTATATCTTTCAACCGGTTGACCGACTCGCGTATCATATCAATCGTCGCTACACCTGTGGATATATAAACGGTCTTTACTTTGTCGTTCTGACTATTGAGATAATCGAGAAGCTTGGTATTGTGCATTTTTCCGCTGGCAACCTTGATTTCATTCAGACCGAGCTTTTCAATGAGAAATTGCGCACGCTCAACATTAAAAGGCGAGCTGAGAAATCGCACGCCTTTTTCTTCCGCAACCGCCTTTAACTCGAAGTGCATATCCTCGGATAGTTCGACCTGCTTGAAAAAATCTCTTTCCGGATCGTCAGGTTTTGTGTCCGCACCGCGATACGACTGAAATTTGACAATATCCGCACCGAAGTCCGCCGCCGTCGTTATCATCGCCTTCGCCATTTCCATATTACCCATATGGTTTTCACCTATTTCCGCGATGATTGTTGTTTTCCGTTTCATAAAACAAAACCCTTTCTTTTGTAAGGCCTCACTTTTTTCTGTACGCTTCCCTCTGTCATGCTGAATACCCAATCAAGTTGAGCACAAGTTTGTTTCAGCATCTCGTCTGTATGAGACCCTGAAACGAGTTCAGCATGACAGAAAACGAGCTTGTGCTCAACTTGATTGGGTATTCAGCATGACAGCGGGGAGGGCAAATGACATTGCCGGAGTAAAACAGACAAAACTGCGGGGTTGCGGGGTTACTGACAACGACAAAATCCTTTGACATAAATCCATCGCAGGGGTTACTATGGCGGGGTCAGTCGGATCGTCTTTTAGGAGTGATAGTGATGAATGTAGTTTTGCTTGGTTTGGGATTGCAGGGGAAGGCAGCTTTGTATGACCTGGTTCGGCTTGGGTCGTTCGAGCAGATAACAGCTGTCGATTTTTCCGATAAGTCGCTGGAGTGGGTAACGAATCAATTTGACAAAGCTGAAGTCCAACCATGTAAGCTTGACCTTAGAGATCCGGATACGCTGAGGCAAAAGCTTGGTACACTTGGCTCGGGCATCGTGGTTGACCTTCTTCCGATTCAGTTTATCCCGCAGATTGCGCGTGCGACGGTGGAGGCTGGCTGGCATTATGTCAATACGTACTATACCCTGCCGGAGCTGCATGCCCTTTCGGATATTGCATCAGCCCAAAATGTTTCACTCCTGCCGGAGTTCGGCTTTGACCCCGGAATCGATCTGGTACTCGCGGGTGATGCCTGCAGTAAGCTTGATGAGGTAACCGAATATCTAAGTTACGGTGGCGGCGTGCCGGAACCATCAGCCTGCGATAATCCGCTGAATTACAAGATTACGTGGATATTCGAGGGGGTTCTGAACTCCTACTACCGAAGAGCTAAGCTCATTCGTAACGGAGGGGTGTGCGAGGTCGAGCCAGACGAAATTTTCAGCACAGACAATACCCACACAGTCGAGGTTTCAGGACTGGGCAAACTCGAAGCCTTCCTCAACGGTGATGCTACAAGATATACAAAAATGATGGCAGCTAAAAATATCAAGCGTGCGGGACGATACGCTATGCGCTGGCCCGGACACTGCCAGTTCTGGTACACAATGTCCAAGCTCGGACTTTTGGAAGACAAGGAAGTTTCTATCGACGGCACGAAACTGAATCAGCGAAAGATGCTTGCTCAATTGCTCGAACCTAAGCTTCAATATAAAGGTAATGAACGCGATATTGCGGTTCTCAGGGTCGAAGTTGCCGGATTGAAGGATGGCAAAGACAAACGGCTGATTTACGAAATGATCGATTATCGCGATTTGGATACAGGACTGATGGCGATGAACCGGACGGTAGGATTCACAGCGTCCATAGGTGCACAGATGATAGCGGAGGGTTTGGTTACCAAAGCTGGACTGCTCAACCCGATGAGAGATGTCCCGTATAGGCCATTCATAGAGCACCTGCAAAAGAGAGGTATCTCTATACTTACCAAGCCCGAATGAAGATGCAATGTTAACAC
>WFQY01000561.1 GCA_015486815.1 Phycisphaerae bacterium
AGATGTGTATAAGAGACAGGTATATATGCGTTAATTCGTACCTTAAAGATATGAGTTTATCGAATTAATAGAATAGCAGGGCGTAAATTGTCCAGGCAGGGAAATTTTCAGATAATTCAACGAATACTGTCAGCCAACGATATTGTCGATGTGGTTTCACAATATGTTGCGCTGAAAAAGAAGGGCAGAAATTTTTGGGGACTTTGTCCGTTTCATCAGGAAAAGACACCAAGCTTTTCGGTAAGTCCGGAAAAGCAGATATTCAAATGTTTCGGTTGTGGTGCCGGTGGTGATGCGCTAAAATTCATTCAGCGGATACTAAATGTGAGCTTTCCCGAAGCGATGCAGGTGTTGGCTAACCGGGCTGGTATAGAGATAGAAAAATATCAACCTAAGAGAACTGAAGGTGGATTTTCAAAAGCAGATTTATACAAAGCTAATCGATGGGCAGCTGATGCTTATCATTCTCTTTTGTGGGATTCCGATATCGGTAAACAGGCAAGGGAATATCTTGCAGGCAGGGGATTGACAAAAGATATCTGTCAGCAATTTCTTATCGGTTTCGCCCCGTCGTCCGGCAGATATATCACCGAAAAGGGACCCGCTAATGGTTTTTCCGCGGAATTGTTAAAGCAGGCGGGGCTGATTCGTGTCGGCGAAAATAGATTTTACGATATGTTTCGGAACAGGATTACCTTTCCGATATTTGATGCTATCGGGAATATAGTCGCATTTGGTGCAAGAACGCTCGGAGAAGATACCCCAAAATATCTGAATACTTCCGAAACGAGCATTTTTGTAAAGCAGAGGCATCTGTTCGGACTGTTTCAAGCGAGGCAGTCGATACAGACAGAAAATCGGATTATCGTTGTCGAGGGATATACCGACGTGATGGCTGCTCATCAAGCGGGCATTTGCAATGTGGTAGCGACACTCGGAACAGCTTTGACCGATGAGCATATCCGTACATTGCGTCGATATGCGGAAGAGATTGTTTTAATCTTTGATGCCGATTTAGCTGGCCAAAAGGCATCCGATAGAGCGTTGACTATATTTCTTACGCTCGGAGTTGACGTTAAAGTATCTACTGTTCCATCGGGAAAAGATCCCTGCGAGCTTATAATAAATGAAGGCGCTCAATCGTTCGTTTCGACTGTCAATAGTGCTGTCGATGCGCTTGATTACAAATGGTCTCAGCTTGAAAAGCGATATGATCTTGCTCAAAATTCGACACAAAAGCGTTCTGCCATCGATGAATTGCTCGAACTTATTGCTGCCTGCGACCCGTATGGTAAAATCGATGTCATTCAGAAAGGATTGATTCTTACACGTCTTGCAACCAAATTGAAAGTACCCGTGGATCAGCTTCACTTGCAGATGCAGAAATATCGCAGGCGGACAGTAAGGCAATATCAAGCCCGTGATACAAACAAGATATCTTCCGTTCCCGTACCTGAAACTCTCGGACAGGCAGCTTTCAAAGACATTCTCGAAGTGCTTATCTGTGAACCCGGATATATCAGCTCGATAAAAGACGTTTTAATACCTGAAGAATTTGAGCCTGAAGAATTCAGGGAAATCGCCCGCGCATTATGGGAAAGTTATGAGTCCTTTGGCGAAGAATTTCAGATTAGAGATATTGTCTCGGCAATAGAAGACCCTGCAATTGCGGATATTGTCGTTCAGCTACAAAAAGAGGGCGAAAATAAGGGCAATTTTGCTCAGACTCTCGAAGAAGCTGTTAAGTGTTTACAAGATTACAGACGAACGGAGTTGGCAAAGAAAATAGAGGCGAGCTTGATGGATGAAAATATATCCGAAAAGCAGGCGGAAGAGCAATTACAGGCTTTGTACGAACAGATGAAAAATACCAAACGCAAAATTCCTGGAGCAATTACAAGTTAAATTTGGCGAAAATAGGCAAGATAGATAAGGCGTAAAAGCATAATTTTATCTGTAAATTTACAGGTAATAGGCTAATGAAGTTTTTATGTGGTATAATTAAATAGAGGATAACAAAAGAGATGGATAGGGTCGGTTTTATATTGTCAGGATGAACGGGAAAGCGGAAAGGTTAAATTATGCGCATAGATGACGCATAATTTATTTCCGGAGAGGCTCTATCCGTAGGTAAAAATGGAATATTTTAGAGGAGACAGAGTATTATGGTACAAACAAGAGTGAGAAATGTATCAGGACAAGCTGCCAAGGATGACATTCTTGCCACACTCCTTACCGAAGGAAAGGAAAAGGGATACATCACTTATGAGCAAATCAACGAACAGCTCATAAATGCAAGTCCCGAAAAGCTCGACAATCTTTTGATGGGTCTGGATCAATCCAATATCGAGCTGATCAACGAAGATGAAGCTACTCGCAGAAAGAAAAAGATCGAACAAGATATTGAACCTGACCCCGAAGCTCTCGAAGACGGACTTGATGTCGCTGAAGAAGACGGATTGGAAGAAGATTTTAATCTTGAAGAAGAGCTTGCCGAGGCTTCTTCTCGCAGAATTGACGATCCGGTCAGAATGTACCTTACTCAGATGGGAGAAATTCCCCTTCTTACCAGAGAAGAGGAAATCAGACTTGCACAGAAGATAGAACTTACCAGAATGGCTTTCAGAAGACGTGTTCTCGAAAATGATTACTGTCTTAATCAATCGATAAAAATTCTTCAGGAAGTAGAGAACGGCAATCTCCCGTTTGACAGGACAATGAAAACTTCGAGTATGGAGACTCTTGGCAAAGATTCCATCAACAAAAGGCTGCCTGAAAACCTCAAGACTATCAGATTGCTGTTAGAGGCGAATAGTAACGATTGGATGACAATAATCACCACTCGAATATCCGCTTCTCAGAAAGCGAAATTAAAAGAAAAAATTGCCAGAAGAAGGCGCAAAGCGGTTACTCTTTTGGAGGAGCTTTCTCTGAGAACGAGCAGAGTAGTTCCAGCGATGAAACGCCTGGAAAATATCTGCGAAAAGATGAAAGATCTGAAAAAACGCATAGAAGAAGCACAAAAGAGCAAAGATATATTTCCCGAAGACATCGAAGCGATGAAAGAGGAATTATCGGGAATGGAATCTCTCGTCCTTGAGACGCCCGAAGACCTTGAAGAACGATTGAAACAAATAAAACGTGTGTATGCGGAATACGAATCTGCCAAACAGAAGCTTTCCGGAGGCAATCTCAGATTAGTGGTCTCTATTGCTAAGAAGTACCGAAATCGCGGATTGAGTTTTTTGGATCTCATTCAAGAAGGTAACACCGGTCTGATGCGAGCTGTCGATAAGTACGAATACAGACGCGGATATAAATTCAGTACTTATGCGACGTGGTGGATTAGGCAGGCAATTACCCGAGCGATAGCTGACCACGCACGGACGATTCGGATACCGGTACATATGATAGAGACAATGTCCAAGCTTAGGAACGTCAGCAAGAAGCTGCTCAATGAGCTTCACCGTGAACCGACCATAGACGAGATTGCCAAAGAAGCTCGTATGCCCATATCGGAAGTAAGAAGGGTGACGAAGATTGCAAAGCACCCGATAAGTCTCGACAGACCCATAGGCGATAGCGATGACAGTTATTTCGGCGATTTTATTGAAGACGAGACTGCGGAATCGCCGGTATATTCTGCTACGCGTGAGATGCTCAAAGACAAAATCGAATCTGTTCTGAAGACGCTGACGTATCGTGAGCGTGAAATAATAAAATTGCGATACGGCATAGGCGACGGATATACCTATACTCTCGAAGAGGTAGGAAAAATCTTTAAGGTAACCAGAGAACGAGTCAGACAGGTAGAAGCTAAAGCCCTCAAGAAACTTCAACATCCTGTCCGTGCTCGAAAACTAAAAGGTTTTATCGATGACAATCCAGCTCTTATCGCAAATAGCGAAGACGAGGATTCAGAAGAATAGACAGACAAATTATATTAGTAGTTTATAAACGATACAAACCCGCACGGTTTTGACGCTGTGCGGGTTTGATTTTTTTTTCATAATAGTTTTATTGTCCCGTAACAGCTCCTGAAATTAGTGAACTTAGCAGCAGACCAGCCAGTCCCGTTGCTAATTGACCACCTAAACCGCTGAGTGCGCTTGTTCCTCCGGTACAGCCGACCATAACAACCATTGTTCCGAGTCCCATTAATGTTACCAATAATTTTTTCATCATTTACCTCCAGTAAAATGCACGTTTCTACTACATACTGATTTGTATTATCGTCTAATGACCACGGTTTACATTAACAATTGCATAGCTAAACAGTTAATTTGTTGACTATTAGGCTACGAAATAATACTCTTTAATTATTCCTGTTTGATTTTAATAGACGGAGTATGCGGATGAAAATAGCTGTTGTTGGTACGGGATATGTGGGACTGACGGTCGCTACCTGTTTGGCGGAGTCAGGCAATAATGTTATCGGAGTTGATGTCGATTCCGAAAAGATAACGAAACTAAATGAGGGTAAGATTCCAATATACGAGCCTGGTTTGCAGGAACTCGTTGTTTCCAACCTTGCGAGCAAGAGATTGAGATTTACAACGGAGCTAAGGGAAGCTGTTGATGAGTCGTTTGTTATCTTCATTACCATCGGTACGCCTAACGATGAAACAGGCGGTGCCGATCTGGACAGCCTCGAAAATACTATACGCGAAGTTATAACGTCAATGCCCGATTATCGAATTATCGTGATAAAGAGTACCGTGCCGGTAGGAACGACACGCAGGCTCAAAAATCAGCTCGCCAGCTTGACGGACAAGAAATTCGATTTGATTAACAATCCGGAATTTCTAAAAGAAGGATATGCGGTTGAAGATTTTCTCAGGCCTGACAGGATAATCATCGGTTCGGACAATCCCCAAGCAGCTGCTGTGCTCGAAGAACTTTATGCCCCGTTCGTAAGAAACGGTAAGCCAATAATCGTAATGGATCCGGCCAGTAGCGAGATGACAAAATATGCAGCTAATGCTATGCTCAGTACGAAAATTTCGTTTATAAACGAAATAGCAAATCTGTGTGAACTTACCGGTGGGAATATAGATTCTGTCAGAAAGGGAATCTGTAGCGATGTGCGTATAGGATATCAGTTTTTGTACCCCGGCCTCGGATTCGGCGGTTCGTGTTTTCCGAAGGATATGCAGGCATTGATACATCTGGCGAAAGAGCATAATTATCCCGCTTGGCTATTAAATGCCGTTGTGCAGGTAAATGAATATCAGAAGATGATACTTCAGCGAAAGATAAAAAAATACTTCGGAGAACAGATCGGAGATAAAGTTTTTGCTATCTGGGGCTTAGCCTTCAAACCACGGACGGATGACGTGCGTGAATCTCCCGCCCTGACGCTGATTGCTGACCTGCTTGCGTATAATGTGAAGATAAGAGTGCACGACCCGCGAGCGATGGAAAATACAAAAAAGGTTTTCGGCTCGCGTATAGAATATTGCAGCGATATGTATGAAGCAATATCCGGTGCAGATGCTTTGTGTGTGGTTACCGAGTGGAATGAATTC
>WFQY01000562.1 GCA_015486815.1 Phycisphaerae bacterium
ATATCGAATCGTTTGGGTTTCTTCCTTATGGTGAGCCTATCTTAACGACATTTCGCTGGCCTCACAAAGAAATAGGAGAAACTGTTGGGCAGGTCTTGATAGATCAAATAAAAGACAAAGATATACCTCTACAGAAAAAACTGTATCCGGGAAAATTCGTTTTGAGACGTTCTGCGAGTGCAGAAGGAAAATAAATTTTCAGCTACTTTTTTAGTAAAGTTTTTTGTGGAACGAATGAGAAACGGAAATTGTGGTCTAATGGTTAATTTTAGTCGCTTTTTAAATGAAAGGAGAATAGCGATGAAAAAACAAATGGTAACATTAGTGATGGTTGGTTTGATGGTTTTGGGTTGTGTAGGTACAGCGAGTGCGATAACTATCTTTCAGGACACTTTTGACATTCCGGGAACAAGCAATTATGGCTCGTTAAACGACGAAGGCTGGAGTGGCTCGGATACATCGTGGGGAACTCTCGGATTAAGCGCTCAGGTTGACAACCAAGATAATAGCATTTCATATACGAGAGCAAAGGGTGAAGGAACCTCCGGTCAAAATCCGATCGAACAGGTAACAAAGCCTATGAGTCAATCGGTTAGTAACGCTGGCAATGCGTTTACTATGACAATCGATATTCCTTATGTTGCTCATACCGACTCCAACTGGGCAAATATCTATATCGGTTATGCGGACAGTTCTGACAATCCTCTATTTGCCGTGTGTCTGCAGGGTTCAAACAGCAGCAACGGAATGTATGCACTCATCCACGAATTCATACACGGAAACCGCAGTAATGGATTTTACGTACCCAACGATAGCCCTGGGGTAATTACTCGACGACTTACTGTGTTATTAACCTATGATGCGAGTCAAGACAAAGAATTATCTATGAGTATTTCCGATGCTAATGGTGTGATAGGAACGGAGTCTTTGAATTTCGACGATGCATTTACTGCGTCCAAAGCATTGATCAAGAATGGGACATATTGGCCCAATATTTATTTCGATGTTCAGCTTGATACGTTAACGGTTGATGTGGTTCCCGAGCCGACAACGATTGGGCTGCTTGCAATGGGCGCATTAGGATTTATCCGCAAAAGATAAGAAATTTTTACCACCGAGAACACAGAGAACACAGAGGGAAGAAAGATAAAAGTTTATATCTCTGTGTTTCTCTGTGAGCTCTGTGGTGAGAAAGGTTTTGTTATGCGAAATCAAAAAAACGGCTTTACACTCATAGAGCTTTTAGTGGTAGTTGCGATAATTGCGGTTTTGGTCTCAATGCTACTGCCTGCACTTTCCTATGCCAGAGAGCAAGCTCGCCGAGCAGTCTGCGCATCTAATCTTCGCACGTGGGGATTGGCATTGACGATGTATTCAGGTGAAAACAACGGCTGGATGCCTCCGCGTATTCCCGATGCGGATGAGATGGCGGGCAGTCATTGGTGGGATAATGAAGCATCAGCGTACGGTTATCTACTTCGTCCGTGCAATCAGCAAAGAAAAGCTATGGTAATCTATACGGGCGGTGAAGGTGGACAAGACAGTGTATATTATTGTCCGAATGTTTTAATGAGGATAGGTCATCAGGCAGCTTCAAGCCTTGCAGGCTCAGGTGGATATATATATGCGTTCGGAATAACCGAACAGGTCTGGATGAGAAACTATAATGGTGGTATAGGGCGGTTCGGACCCTCGCCGCAGAGACCTGCGTTTAGAGACACAAATGATCCGAGAACAGTTTGTATAGCGGATGACATCTTTTCTAATTTGAATAACTGGGAATTTTCATCAGCACATCCCAAACCGGGCATTATTCCATATAAATATGTAGAAGCGCCTTATCCGATTTCCGTTACTACTCCCGACGGTCAAAATATTCTTTATCTTGACGGAAGTGTAGGTTGGGTACGGTGGGATCCTACCAATGAATATATCAATCGTGATTTTAATTATTATGCGTTTTGCTTTTATTGGTAATATTCAAGGATAATCCTATGAACGTATGTCGTCTATTTTCCTTTTTTGCTCTGACGTTTGGTCTGTCTGTACAGGCTTTTGGAATTCCGGTAATTGTTGCTCCGAAAATTTCAACGCCTATTACAATCGATGGTAAAATAAATGAAGCTGCATGGCAGTCGATCGGATGGTCAAAGCCATTCGTTATCATAACAAACGGCAAAAAAACATCAGCTGTCTCGCGATTCAAAATTGCTTATGACGAAACACATCTTTACATTGCCACATCGTTTACAATCCCAGCCGGCGGGAAACTGGTAACGAGTTCGTCAGCAGATGCTCACGATGGTAATCTTTGGGAAGAAGATTGCGTTGAGATTTTTTTGAATCCCAATATTAATGATGAATTCAATTATTATCATTTCATAGTCAATGCGAATGCGTCGCGTTACGATGCCCTTGGAATGTCCGCAGGGTGGGATGCACGATGGGTCGCTGCAACGCATATCGAAAAGGGTATTTGGCAAACGGAGCTTGCCATTCCGTTTTCATCATTCGGAGCCAAAGCGCCTAAAACGGGAGACGTTTGGCGGATAAATGTTGCAAGGGATGATAAGGTAAACGATGAGATAACAGCGTGGTCTGCGACTTTTTCGAGGAGCTTGCATATTGGTCAGCGATTCGGATTGCTTGTTTTTAATAAGATTACCGCACAAGCTAAAAAGCAAATAGCTAACGCTAAGAAGAAAATCCCTTGCGTAATTGATATGTCTAATACTCCTGTTCCTCTCAAATATCGTTATTCGGGTTTGTCGGATGAAAAGTATTTAGCGTTTCGTCAAATCGCTGACAAAGATAAGGAAAATCTCAGAAAACGAATATTGATTATTTGGAAGGATAATCCGCAGATCTATCCGAAAAAATTCGCTATTCCTTCGCCGTTTCCGAAGCAATTGCAAGAAGTAGCTGTATTTGCTGGACGAAATGAGCATCGCTCAGCTGTTGTGAACTTTTTCAATCCGCTTAAGTACGGGATGGATGTTCGTGTTTGGATATCTATGCCCAAAGGAGATAATAGGGAAAAATGGAATAAGCTAAAGCGGGCGATAAGGTTTTATCGACCTATCTTTGTGCAGGCGAAGACTAAAAAATATATGGCTGATCCTATGCCACCGCTTGATTTGTCGGGGGTGATAACCGTTCCAGCTGGTCAATGTAGGCAGTTGTGGCTCGATGTCGATACGCATTATCTTCAAGCGGGCAGCTATCGGGCGATTCTCAATATCAAATCTCTCGATAGGCATATAAACGCAAGATATTGGCGGATTCCGGTGAAGATTAATGTGTGGGATTTTACCGTTCCCGCGAAGATGCCAATCACTGTTCAGATGTGGGAAGATACCGAAACGAGAGTACCCATAAAGCCTTGGCTTGACGATATGGTCAGTCATTATGTAAATGGATTTTTCCATAGCTGGTTCAATGCCCTAAATCACATTACAGCTCCCGAGAAAATCGGAAAAGAGTTGGTATCCGCTTATACGATACGAACGGGTTTACAGCTTAAGGATACGCTTTTGCCTAAACATCAACGTGGGCAGATTATGTTCGGATATGGGATAATAGAATTATTCGAGCAAAGGCTTGCTGGCAGATTCAAGCTGAAATTTATGAGTCCGCGATGGGAAAAAGTTTTCAAAGAATATGTCTTTACAATGATAAATTATCTTAAATCGATAGGCATAGAACCCAAAGATTATGTGGTGGAGTTGTGGGACGAAGCTGACGGTGGAACAGCACGACGGGTATTGATAGCGGGACAATACCTAAAATCATTTGCTCCCGAGATGCAGACGATGATGGATGTCGCAATAAAACATCCTGCGAAAAAAGCATTGATTATGAATCCTGTCGTAGATATATGGTGTCCAAGCCTCGAACGAATAATTGCTATGCCTAAGGATTTGCAATTGTACAGAAAAACCGGAAAAACGCTCTGGGCGTATCAATGCCCGGTAGGGATAACAGAAACAAGTGCCTTCGAACAATGCCGAAAATTTCCGTGGTGGGCTTGGAAATTACGTCTCGATGGTATTGCGTATTGGGTTTATGATTATCCGAGAGACGACCCGTTTGATAATTATGATTGGGGAGGCCATCCTGATACGTGTATGGTATATGGCGATTATCGGATAACATCGAGGCGATGGGAATCGTGGCGTGAAGGGATGGAAGATTATCTTTATCTGTATCTGCTCAAGAAGCTAATCGCAAAGGGTAGATCCATTGGCGTTGATAAAACAATACTTTCAAAGTACCGCAGCGGTATTGGTAAGCAAGTCAACGCTGTTGTACATTCACGCAACCCTAAGGTGGTAGAGTCCGCTCGCCTTAAATTGGCAGCTGATATTATTGAATTGAAAAAGCTCATCGGAAAACAAACAAAAGAGGCGGTTGCGTTGTGAGAATTTTTTGTCATAGGGGCAAAGCGGGCAAGTAAAAATTCACGGCAAGGAACGATGGTGACGATGTTTTTTTCCTTTTCCGGTGAGAAATGATTATAAAAATGCCAAACTCTCTCGATCGTTAGCTATTCTG
>WFQY01000563.1 GCA_015486815.1 Phycisphaerae bacterium
ATATTATATATAATACTGTCGCAAATATCGATATGATTAAAATTTTGCATCTGATCTCGACATTTAAGATAAAAACCGATACGAAATGGCTGATGCGATTGCTGCCCGCGATTGACAAAGATAAATATCAGCTGATTGTCGGTGCATTCTATGACGACGGACCCGTCCGTGAAAAATTCGAGCGGTTGGACATCGAGACATTTCTGCTCGGATATCCACGTACTTATGATATGCGTGTGCTTTATCCGCTGATAAAAAAGATACGTCAGCTCCAGCCGAATATTATCCATACTCATCTCCTCCGTGCGGATCTTTTCGGCGGATTAGCAGGCAGGATTACACATACCCCCGTTGTCTCGACAATATATGCGCAAGGAAAATACTTCCGCGCCAATAAACGTTTACTCGACCCGCTGATAGATAAAATCACATATCAACTGCCTAACCATTTCATCGCTGTCTGCAAATCGATAAGAGAGGATTTAATTACCAGATTGCACATTCCACCCGAAAAAATTACTGTTATCCATACAGGCATCGATATTCCTCGAACAGATGCACGTCAGCTTGATGATATACGCAGAAAATACGCTATTTCCGAAGGCGAAAAAATCATTCTTGTTCCCGCAAGGCTAAGCTACGAAAAGGGAATCGAAAGTTTCCTCTATGTGGTCAAGATACTCACGGAACGAGGAACATCAGCTCGTTTTATGATAGCAGGCGACGGCCCGATGAAAAACGAGCTTCAAGCATTAGCTGACGAACTTGGCATTGCTGACCGAGTTGAATTTTTGGGCTTCGTCGAGCAAATCGAGGCACTGATTAAGCTCGCTTATGCGGTGGTAATACCATCGTATTCCGAAGGACTGCCTAATGTCGCTTTGGAGACATTTTCGGCAGGTACACCCCTAATAGCATCATCTGTAGGTGGACTTATCGATTTGACTGAATATAATTCAGAGGCTGTTATACTCGTAAAACCTAACGACCCCCCCGATTTGGCCGATAAAATCTTACAGGCTCTGAACAATCCCGAGCAAATGCGTTCGATGGTCAGTGCCGCAAGAGCAATAATCGATGAGTTTTTATCTACGGAAAAGGTAGCCCGAAAATATGAGTCTTTGTACCAAACAATCTGCCGTTTCACAACACCATAGTTATCAAGGTGTTATAGTAGACGACTTTAATCTCTGGCCATACGGAAGCTCGCGGTTTATCGAAGATTTGACAAACAGGGCGATTGAACATCAACGAACATTTGCCTGCTATCTTAATGCTTACACATATAATATCAGCGTAGCTGATGAGCAATATCGGTCTATACTCAAGTCAGCGGATATTTTATATCCCGACGGGATGAGCATTTCTCTTGCAGCGTGGCTTAGCTCGGGCAGATGGATAGAAAGGATGACGGGACTTGATTTTTCCGATTCTTTTTTTTCTGCCTGCGAAGAGCGGGGTTTAAGTCTTTATTTTTTAGGGGGTAAGCCCGGAATAGCTGAGCGTGCAAAGCAGAATATTCTTCGCAAATATCCTAATTTGAAAATTGTCGGGACACATAACGGATATTTTTCTTTGGACGGAGAAGATGTAGAGCGGATAATAAATGACATCAATCAAAGTCAAGTTGATATTTTGTTGATAGGTATGGGAAGTCCGTTGCAAGAGGAATTCGGATATCGATATCGAAATAAACTTAATTCGCCTGTGATATGGGTGGTAGGGGCGTTGCTCGATTATTATGCGGGCGTGGAAAAGCAGGCACCGCGTTGGATAGGGCGTATAGGACTTGAATGGCTGTTTAGGCTGATTCAAAATCCAAAAGGCAAATGGAAGCGATATTTGGTTGGTAACTGGATTTTTGCTTACAACATATATCGAGCCATTGTGAAAGGACGGGCAAATGAGACTGGAAACCATTGAGATGGATATAGATATAGAAAGAACTACGTTTTACTCCGTTGCCAAAAGGATTATGGATATAGTTCTGTCAATTACTTTAGTGATATTAACCGCTCCGATTATGCTCATTGCTGCGATTGCTATTAAGCTGACATCGCCAGGCCGGATTATTTTTAGGCAGAAACGAGCGGGGCGATATGGAAAGATATTTACTATGCTCAAATTTCGCACGATGGTAGATAATGTTGATAACGAGGACGATATTCTCAACCATCCTGACGGCCAAAACGGACCGGTATTTAAGCTCAAAGATGATCCTCGGATCACGAAAATAGGCAAAATTCTTCGGCGGACAAGTATTGATGAGCTTCCTCAGCTTATAAATGTACTCAAAGGAGATATGTCCATTATCGGGCCGAGGCCGTTGCCGTTGAATCAAGTACGATTTGACACCTTAGCGGAACGAGCAAGGCTTTCCGTTAAACCCGGCATTACCGGTTTATGGCAGGTTTCGGGTAGAGCTGACCTGCCTTATGAAGAATGGATTCAGCTTGACTTATATTATGTTGCCCATCGCAGCCTGCGTCTGGATTTGTGGATATTACTTAAAACGATACCAGCTGTCCTATCCGGTAGGGGAGCATATTAAGTTTACAGTCTTTAGTCCTTAGCTTTTGGCTTTTAGCTAATAGCTACAGACTAATTTAAGCTTAATCTTCCGATTGGGATGTATCGCATTCATCTTCATTCCAATCACTTCTTAAGCGAACGTCTTTTTGACCGGAAAGTTCTCCCGGTTTGCTCCACTCGGTATCTCCTTTTCTTCTGTATTCGAACCAGCACTGGCCTTTATGATTATGTTGATGTCGGAAATGCCAGCCCGCTCGTTCCATCATAGGCCTAATCCAACCGACACAATGGCTGCAATAATCGTGATAAAATTTTCTGTTTGCGTTTAGGATAAATCCCAGGCTCGGACAGCTATGCATATCGTAACGGAAATAGTCGCCTGAGAAGCATATATGAGCGTCGCACTCTTCGCCTATCGCACTATACGCCCAGTGCCTCACCATCGCTAACACTTCATCTTCAGCGATAGTATCGTAAAGCTCTTTTATCGCTTCTTTTGCTATCGCTTGCTCCCAATATTTTCTCAGGTCATCTTCGCCGAAGTTTCTGCGTATAAATTCAAACGTCCAGTCGTAATATCCGATGAAATCATTTACTCCGAGCATATCTATTTATTCCTTTATGAAAATCATTTTGTATTTACCATCGCCCGATTCGAATTCGAATTTATGTCCCGACCGCTCCGCTAACACCGTTCCCATCACGGGAATATGATTATAATACCAGTCGGGAATATCACATTTGAAATGTCTGAGCCAATATATAGCGGGGCATTGTTTGACGTCTATTATGACTCTGTTTTGTTCGCGTATGACATCGACTTGTGCTTTCGGTTCCTTGTCGAAATATTCCCGCCAATGTCGGGCGATTGCACCGAGTCCGCCCGTTTTGAATTTTTCTATTACCGGTGCATAATATTCCTCTGCCATTTCCCGCCAATATCGTTCGAGGGTATCATAACCGTAATTACTCTCGATATGCCTGAAAGTAGCTAATATTGCGGGGTAAAATCCTTCAAATGCCATTGAGTTATCCTTTCAAACTGTCATAACACTTTTATGACGACATTGTATTATATGTCGTCCGTATCTGTCAAGTAACGAAAATTTAGCTTTAATCATCTGGCAGAGTTTAATATACTACAACAAGGAACTTTTGTGTGATATTTGGAGAGGTAAAATCATTATGGCGATTGCATTTTTATTTCCCGGACAGGGTGCCCAGTTTGCAGGTATGGGAGCTGATTTGTATGAAAATTTTTCGTCAGCTAAGGAAATTTACGACAGAGCTGACGAAATTGTAGGATATGAATTGAGTAAGTTATGTTTCGATGGTCCTGCGGAAAAGCTAAACGCCACCGATATACAACAGCCTGCTATTTTCGTTACATCCGCAGCGGCACTTCAAGCGATGCGTGAGAGCGAAAAATACCGCAGTGTTATGCCCGATTATTGTGCCGGTCTGAGTCTGGGAGAATATACAGCGTATTATGCAGCTGATGCCTTTAATTTCGAAGATGCATTGAAGCTTGTCCAAGCACGCGGGTGGTTTATGCAGCAGGCAGCTGACGCCAGCGACGGTGCGATGGTCTCTATAATCGGACTCGATGACGATAAGGTAATAGAGATATGCGAGCAGGCTCGCGGTGATGATGTATTGGTGCCTGCGAATTTTAATTGTCCCGGCCAGGTTGTGGTCTCGGGTCATAAATCCGCGTGTCAACGGGCAGCGGAGTTAGCTGAGCAGGCAGGCGCAATGAAGGTTATTACTCTTGATGTTGCAGGTGCATTCCATTCGCCACTAATGGCGCCAGCTGCGGAAAAACTCAAAGCGATGCTCAATGAGACGAATATAAGCAAGCCTAAGGTGCCTGTAGTTGCGAATGTCGATTATCAAAGTTATGATAATCCCGATGAAATTCGCGATAGTCTGGCACGTCAGCTTACGTCAAGCACCTATTGGGCGAAGTCGATAAATAAGCTAATAGAAGCGGGTGTCGATAATTTCATCGAGATAGGACCGAAACGAACGCTTTGCGGATTTCTCAAACGGATAAATCGCAAACTTAGACCTGCGAGCGTAGGAGGATTAGCTGATTTGCAATAATACTCATTTATGGTAAATCGAAAGGGAGTCAGAAATGAACAAAAGCAGAGTAAATATTTTGTTTACCTGCGTGGGTCGGCGGGTAGCACTGGTGGAATCGTTCAGACAGGCAGCGGAAAAACTCGGAGTAAAATCCAAAATTGTCGGTACGGACAGCGACCCTCTTTCGCCCGGACTTTATGTCTGCGATAAACGATATGTATCATTACCGATTGCTTCGAGAAGATATATACCGCAGCTGATTGATATCTGTAGGAAGCACAAAATAGATATTCTTGTACCGACGATAGATACCGAGCTGAAATCGTTGGCGATGAATAAGGAAAAGTTCGCTGATATCGGGACGTTTGTTCTCGTATCATCGCCCAAGGTCGTTACGATATGTCAGGACAAGCGCCAGACATATAAATTTCTCTGCGACAACGGGTTTGGTAGTCCGTGGACATCTGTTTTGGAAAAAGTAAATAAAAAGAAACTCACCTTTCCGTTATTTCTCAAGCCATGGGACGGTTCCGCTTCGCGTGGCAATGCAGTTGCTCATACTATCGAGGATGTGAAATATTTTGGCAAGAGAATTCCTAATTGTCTCGTTCAGGAATATCTCGAAGGTCAGGAATATACCTGCGATGCGTATGTGGATTTTGATATGAAGGTCAGATGTGTTGTTC